>CAZRLV010000157.1:0-7975 GCA_964600955.1 uncultured bacterium | reverse complement strand
GCCTGAGCGAGTTCCAAACCCTGGCGGATGATGCCGTGGATTTCGCGTAGTTCACGCTGGAAACTTATACAAAAATCGTTCTCGAAAACAAGGATTATGTGAACATGATTACCTCCGACCCCTATACCCATAAAAGCTATTATATGGGGATGGTGGACGAAAACAATAAAGTCAATTTTTATGATGGAGACGTGAGGATCGTCAATCATCAGGGCGAGGAATTCGATCGCTTTGGCCCCCGCGATTATCTGGACATCATCTCTGAACATGTTGAGACCTGGAGCTATGTCAAATTCTGTTATCTCAAGAAAATTGGCTGGAAGGGGTTTGTGGAGGGCGAGGATAGCGGGATCTATGCCGTGGCACCACTTGCTAGGCTCAACGCCTCAGATGGAATGGCCACAGAAAAGGCTCAAGAAGCTTACGAAGAATATTTTAGAACTCTAGGAGGAAAGCCGATTCATCATACATTGGCTAATCACTGGGCCAGGGTGATTGAGATGCTCTATGCCGCCGAGAGAATTCGAGAACTTCTGCATGATCCTGAGATCACAGGCAAAGAAGTCCGTACCATCCCAACCGCAACTCCGGGGCGTGGCGTAGGCATTGTAGAGGCTCCCCGAGGAACCCTGATTCATGATTATGAAACCGATGAAAACGGTATGCTGACGCGCATCAATCTAATTGTGGCTACGCAAAACAATGCGGCAAGAATGGCAATGAGTGTTGATAAGGCCGCTCGCGGTGTCATTAAAGACGGCGTGGTTAATGATTCCATTCTCAATGAGGTCGAGATGGCCTTTCGAGCCTATGACCCTTGTCATGCCTGTGCCTCGCATACCCTGCCGGGTCAAATGCCACTCATCGCCCGCGTCATTAGTCCCGGTGGTCAGATCATTCAGGAGATTCGCAGGTGAAATTACGGCACGGGACTTCCCTGGTCCTGGCCTTTGGGAATGATCTCGTTAAAGATGATGGAGTCGGACTGGAAGCTGCCAAAATCTTACAGGCGAAGCTAACCATCCCCCAATTGGATTTTGAGATCACCACCCAATGCGGCTTTGTCCTGCTAGAGATGCTAGAGGGCTACAAGAGGGCACTGGTGCTCGACGCCGTGGTGACGCGTGAAGTTCCAGTGGGTACAATCCTCGAATTTCTACCTGCGGACCTTCCACCGGTCAGCGGCCCCTCAGCCCATTATGCCGGGTTACCTGAGGTACTAGAGATGGCCCAGAAAATGAAAATACCCCTGCCCAATCCTATCGACATCCTAGCCATGGAAGTGGAAAACCCATACGAATTTGGAGAGGGACTAACCATTGAAGTCCAGAAAGCCTTGCCTGAGTTCATCAGAAAAGCAGAAGAGAAAATCTTCCAGTGGAAGATTTAAGGCAACTACAAGAAGAGAAAGAAAACCCAACCGCGTCATCCTGAACTTGATTTTAATGTCACTAAGTTAAGCCGTAGTTGGGCATGAATGCCCTCAAACATCGTCATGCTGAACTCGATTCAGTATCCATCTTTCTCTTTTACTACCTCTAATTCCTCTGCTACCTCTGCTACCTCTGCTACCTTTGCTCCCTCTGATTCCTGATTCCTTTCACCCCTTCAAATTATCATGAATTAGTGAACGTAGCCTGGATAGCTGGAAGGGTTTCTCGAGGATATCTGGGACGTCTTTATCGATAAAGTAATCCAAATTGTCACGGGTTTGTTTCCCCGTCATTGGTATAAACAGAGGTCTTTTAGCTTTGCTGATGGAATTGACGAATTTAAAAACCTCAAACCCCGAAACAAATGGCATTTGCAAATCACAGATAATCAGCTCAGGTAGCTCGGCCTTCTGACCAAGGGAGGCTTGAAGAGCCTCCAGGCAGTGCTTGCCATCGCTAAAATAATGCACGTTTTTATAACCGAATCGCTTCAAAGCCACCTTGACAAAATTCAGAAGATATTTCTCATCATCTACAAAATAAATCAGGGTCTTTGAAGACGAACTCACCAAAGCTTTGGCCGTTGGTTTGGGGTTTTCCTGGATTTTAGCTATTTCCACAGGCAGGCTGATCCTAAAACAGGTCCCGGGACCCAACTCGGGGCACTCTGCCTTTTTAAGTGGTCCAGATGCGGGACTCTCGATTTCAATTTTCCCCTTCAAGTTTCCAACGATTGAATTGACCATGGCGAGCCCCAACCCCGTTCCTTTTTGGGTGCTCTGATCCTTGGTGGTAAAAAAAGGATCAAAAACAAGAGGCTGGATCTGCTCTGGAATCCCAGGCCCATTATCGAGAACCTCGATACAGAGGCGCTTCCCTTTCAGGGACGATTGCAGGTGGATTCTACTGTTCCCATTAGCCCCTTTCTGAGTGCCCTCCATCAGCTCGATGGCATGCAAGCTGTTGAGAACGAGATTGCGTACAATATCTATCAGCGAGACTTCATCTCCAAGGATCAGAGGAAAGGGTTCGTCATGATAGAGATGAAGCTCGATTCCAAGACTAGTAAACTGGGGTTTAAAAAGCTCAAGGCTCTGGCTTAAAACCGCAGGCATGGACAGGGGTGCCTCTTTAAATACCTGCTTTTTGCCAAGCGTCATGAGTTTATGGGTAAAGGATGAAGCCTCACGGGCCGTTTTCTTGATGCGTTCCAGAACATGGCGAGTACGTTCGGGTTCGTCTTGATCGAGGCAGAGTTCTACTCCCATGAGAATCACGCTTAGGGAATTGTTAAAATCATGCGCGATGCCAGCCGCCATTGTACCTAAATCTGCCGCACGTGAGGCTTGCCTGAGATCATCACGGGTTTCCCTCAGGTCAGATAGGGCCTTTTTTAGCTCGAACTTTTCCCTGGAGAGAGCCTCCTTGGCTCGGACCAGATCCGTGATTTCAGCTCTTACAGCAACATACTCGAAAATTTCTCCCTTTTTGTTTTTGAAGGGGATAATGGTCGTTTTAACAAAATAGAGCTCCCCGCTTTTGGCACGGTTACGAATCACTCCCTTCCAGACTTTACCCGAGCTAATCGTATGCCAAAGCTCCTTCCAGAATTTCTTACTATGGTGCCCAGAATTAACAATGCGATGATCTTGTCCCACCAACTCATCACGAGAAAATCCAGAAATCTCACAGAATTGATTATTGACATAGGTGATAACCCCGCTGGGATCAGTGATAGCCATGATCGTCGTCAAATCCATGGCACGTCTAAGATTACCCAGCTCAGTGCGCGAGTCTTTAAGTAAAACCTCCATAAACCGAGTTGAGCGCGGTGGTTTCTCCCGTCCCAAAAGATCAAATTCGAGAAGATTCAAAAGCTTTTGAATCATGGAGAGCCGCGGCGCAGAGAGTGAAATCCCTTCTCTAGGCCAGAGGGTCAAAACACCAAATGGGTCACGGTCTTCTAGAAGAAGCGGAGTGGCCAGGCAACCCTGGGAAGCCGGGAGAGGTTTCAAATCTACAAAACTCTCTTCAGAGATCTGAACTAGTTCATTTTGATCCAGAATATAGCGTATTGTACCAGGATCAAGACACCAGCTCTCAAGATCATCCGACACCTCAGTTTTCTCTGCATCGCTGACCGGTAGAAGAAATAGGTCTTCTCTTTTACGGAAACTCAAACAGGCCATGCCCGAGCAGGCGCAAGCCAGTAAACGCAGATGTTCCCCCCACTCCGTCCAGTCAATCAGGGGGGCTAAATCCTCACTATCCATCAGGATCAGCCGATCCTTAGCACTCGTCACCTTGAACATGATCGACAGTCTACTGTGAAGTCAGGGTTTCTGTCTATTAGAAGGGGACTTTAATAGCTCAAGATGGCGTGCTCTAGAATCGCATCGAGCACCTTCATGCCCGCATCCTTTTTTTTCACCACAAGCACCGGGATTTTGCTGTTGCGGACAATATATTCAGCGGTGCTTCCCAAGAGCGCCCAGGCGATTGCGTCGCGGCCCCGACTGCCCATGATGATGAGATCCGCTTTCTGCTCCTGAGATGTCTCAAGGATCAAAGGGCCTGGCCTGGAGCCCTGCTTAAAGTTCTCAACCAGATCACAACCCACAGTGTCGAGTCCCAGGGTAAACTCTTGAAATTCTTTACGGGCAAGCTCCTTCATGGTATTTGAAAACTCACGCTCATGGTTCTCGGTTCCGTGGAAGCCAACGGGTAGATCGTAGATATGTACATAGTTAAGATCTTTCAGCCCCAGTTTAGACGCAAGTCTGCACCCGATTTCAAGAGCATTGAGTGAGCAATGAGAATGATCTACCGGGATAAGAACCTTAGAAATCTTATGTGGAGCAGACTTTGGAACCACCAGAACCGAGCACGGTGCCTTACGAACCAGTTTTTCCGAAACCATGCCTACGTGCTCAAAGATGTCTTTGCGCCCCAAAATTAGAAGATCCGTTGATTCTTCTTTTACGGCCTTGAGAATATGTAGCAGCGGGGGTCCTGATTCCTCGACCCTGAATTTTAGTTTTGTATCTTGCTTACCTGTCCATTCCTCTTGCACGTATTGTTGAAGGCTCCCGGGACTCGGAACAAGGTTTTGCATCTCTGGGTGATTTACCTCAAATTTGCCATCTTGATCCGCCCGGGTGCTTACATGAAAGAAAGTACATTGATGCGCTAATGTTAGTTGGCTAATTTTTGAGGCGTAACGGATAATATCTACGTCCTCATCGGACCAGTTTAAAGCAACCATCAAGTTTTTATAGCGATACATTAGAGCTCCTTTTTCATTCCTTGTCTGAGAAGCCAAAAAGGGTGTTAATCAGACTCATTCCAGCCCCTTTTTCCTTTACTGCCAACAAGGGTGTACGCGAGTGCTGGACCAGATACTCCGTAACACTGCCTATGAGCAAAGCCGCCGCTGCCGTGCGCCCCCGACTTCCGGCGATGATGAGATCACAAGCATCTTCCGAAGCAATCTGAAGAATCGCGTGTCCAGGTTCGCTGTCCATGGTGTAATGATCCGTGATTTCCAGATCTGAAACCTCAAATTTACGCATAAATTTCTCATAGTCCTTGCGCGATTCCTGCTCAAGAATTCTATGCGCTTCATCGCGGGTCTTTCCGGTGAAATGATGCTCAAATGTGAGACCAAAATTATGAGTCGTTGCCAGCCCTTCCAACCCGGCACTACGGACAAGATTCAGGCCGATATCCAAAGCGTTGGCAGAAAAATTTGAATAATCCAGGGCCACCAAAACACTCGACAAGGATCCGACAGAATTCTCAGGAAATACCAGTACAGAGCAGGGAGCTTTGCGCACGAGACGTTCACTCAGTGTCCCCGTGGCCGCATCACGATGAATATGTCCCACCATGAGAAGATCAATATCATTTTCCTTTACGGCGCGCAAAACTTCAGGCAGTACGGCCCCAGCTTCTGCGACTTGATACTTGATCGATAAATTATCAACCTCGTTGAGATGCGACTCTACCATGGAGCGCATCTTCTGGGTGTCGCATCGCGAACGATGCGCCTTGATTTCAGTATGGGTTTCCAGAATAAGCGGCGGTACATCAGGAGGTGAGCAGGCATGAAAAAAACAAAGATTCTCTGCTTTGCTTAAATTAGCAATCTTGCAAGCATAGGAAATTAGATCCGGGTCCGAGTCATCCCATCCCAAACCCACCATAATTTTTTTGAAGCGGTACATGATTTCCCCCTTTTTCTATATATGTCTTGCAATGTTTATGCCAGAGTTGTAAGGAAGATGAGGAGACAGAGTTCAGAATGAAGAGTTTTTACGACCATTTGAGTGGATCCCCCGGTCAAGCCGGAGGATGACGAAAGTCAAGAATTCAAGGACTCAAGAACCCAAGAATTCAAGAATGAGGAAAGGGGCCACGAGAATAAAACCACTACGTCGTCATCCTCCACCTCAAAACCCCGTCATCCTCTGGCTTGACCAGGGGATCCATCTTCTCTTCAATCTTTCGTGTCTTTTCGTGGTTAATCCTCTTCTTCCTCTCAATTCTTAGTTCCTGTGAATCCTAATTTTTGTATGCCTCCCAGTTTTAGTTCTCCGGCTTGCTGGAGGCAAAAGCGTGTGATGAGGGGGCCGAAAATCTCATGGATCACTGTGGCACCTAGAATGACGTTCATGAGCACCTTGCTAAAAGCATCGAACTCTGAGTATTGCTGAATCACCAGTACGAGTCCGATCACAATTCCTCCCTGAGGCAAAAGCGCACCTCCGCAGTATTTTCTAACCTTAAGCGGTGCCTGACTGATGGACGCTCCTAACCAGGCTCCAAACACCTTTCCAAAGGCTCGTAAAAGTATAAAGGCCAGAATCACAGGAAGGTTATCGATTAAAACCACAAAATCAAGATGGAGCCCACTTACGCTAAAAAAGACTACGAAAATCAGCTCCTCTGTATTTTTTTCTAGAACCTTTACACAGCGATGTCGAGAGGGATTGAAGTTTCTGACAACAAACCCCATACATAGGGTGGAGAGAAGCGGGTCCAGTCCCATAGATCTCGAAATACCATAGGCCAGACAAATCAGGCTTAGAATAAAAACCGTGATTACGCCCTCACCTTGACGATTTAGATATCCCTGACATGGATTCAGGAAATAGGCCATAACAATCCCAACCACCAGCGATCCTCCCATGATGAGAACGGGTTCTCCGAGCGAACTCAGATGCAAAATATCTCCACCACAAAGTAGTTTTGCAACGAGAAGACAGTAGCTGAAGATAAAAAGGGCAATCAAGTCATCGAGGACAGCTACACTCATGACCAGGGTTGAAATTATTCCATGGGAATGATATTGATGCGAAACCGCCAGAGTCGCGGCCGGGTCGGTAGGGGCTGCCATGGATGCGATGCACAGACAAAAGGGTAGGAGAACTCTGTGGAAATTATGATCCAAACCCGGAATCAGCCAGGGAACCAGAATCAGAAGTCCCTCAAGGACGCAAATAAAGGATAAAAGAGAAGACAACCAGGCGACCCACCAAATGGTGGTACGCATCTTACGCAGTTTTCGAATCTGAAGTTCGGCTCCTACGCAAAAGGTGATAAAGGCCAGAGAGACATCGGTTACCAATGCGGTATGCTCCACAAAGCCTGTACCAACTAAGGGACTGAACCTGGGGTTGAGGGCTATGCCTGCCAGAAGATAACCGGCGATTTTTGGCTGTGAAAATCTTTGAAATATCTCACCAAAGATAAACCCTAGCAGTAACAGCAGTCCCAGGCTAAGAATTGAGTCCATGACTCCAATTTCTCCAACCCAAGGTTCAATGCGAAAAAAGCATGGGAATTTTGCTCTGAGACATCAAGGAGTCAGAAGTAGGACTCACGAAGAGATCCATCCAGGATCTTGCATGAGACCCCAAGGCCAGGAGGTCTGATTTTGACTGGAGCGCCTGGGCCAAAATGATCTCATGAGGTGCGGCACCCTTGACAATTTGACCCGTCCATGGGACAGGATGACAGTTTAAATAGCTCAAAGCCTCATCGTAAACAGAGCGTGCATCTTTCATAGCAGGATGGTCACAAACCAGAAGTTCAATTTCCAAGCCATGTTCATGTGCGGATTCAGTAATCCAGTGCAGAGTCTTGCTCGCCGAATCTGACCCGTCATAAGCCATGAGAACCCGTTTGATTTTAAAGATTTCACAGTCTGCCGGAACAATGATGACCGGTAGAGTCGCGGTTCGCAAAATCTCTTTCATGGTTCCGCCCAGGAGAATCTCTTTAATGGCATGATGCTGCCCCTTGGTTCCGATAACGATCAGGTCATGCTTATGGGATTCCTTAGCTATTTCAGAGATCACATCTCCCAGACGAGAGCAATATTCACCCAGGCATCCTGATTTTAATAAGGCGTGGCTGAAGTCCTGTCTGATCTGCGATTCAAGTCGATCTACAGATTTTTGCACCTCCGTTTTGAACTCTGGCTTGGCCTGGGACATTGAAGAATAATAAAAGCTCTCTAAATAAGGGCTGTATACCTT
>CAZRLV010000156.1:0-7989 GCA_964600955.1 uncultured bacterium | reverse complement strand
TACATCTAAAGATAAAATTGAATCACAGCAAGACCTACAAGCCGTTAACAACAACTATATCAAAACCCAATTGGATCTCAAAATATCAGAATTCAGACTGGATCGCTCCACGGGTTCCATTGAGCTGCCCATGAGCGTACGCGGTATGGCAGAGGAGTGGGGGTTTGAGTAGGGAGAAGGCTTTAAGGGGGTTAGGCTATAGGCTTTAAGGTGAGAGAAGGGGGAGGGGAAGGTTATAAGGTAGTTAGGCTACAGCCTTTAAGGTAAGAGAAGAGGCATCGTTTGGGTTCTTGCATTTCAAAACCTTACAACCTAAACCCCTTCAGCCTTACAGCCTTTCTTAAGATATGGAGTGAATTATGCGTGCGGTTGATGTTTTGGAGAAGAAGAAATTTGGGGTTGAGCTTAGCCGTGAGGAGATTGAATTTCTGGTGAGCGGTTATGTGGCTGGCGATGTGGCGGACTATCAAGCCTCGGCCTTTTTGATGGCTTGTTGCCTCAAGCCGCTCTCGGCACGTGAGACGGCGGACCTGACTGAGGTGATGCGTACCTCTGGTGACACCATTGATTTTGAGAGCGAAATCAAGGGATATACCGTTGATAAACACTCAACCGGTGGTGTAGGGGACAAAACGACTCTGGTTCTTGGGCCCCTGGTAGCGGCTTGTGGAGGCGTGGTAGCCAAGATGAGCGGGCGAGGTCTGGGGCATACCGGGGGAACTCTTGATAAGCTGGAATCCATAGCGGGGTTTCGCACCGAGCTAGAGCGGTCAGAATTTATTGAAATCGTAAATCGTGTGGGGGTAGCGGTCTGTGGTCAAACGGGAAATGTGGTTCCGGCAGATAAAAAGCTCTACGCTTTGCGAGATGTGACAGCTACCGTCGAAGACACCGCCTTGATCGCGGCATCGATCATGAGCAAGAAACTTGCTATTAGCAACCGGGGACTGGTTTTGGATGTTAAAACCGGAAAAGGTGCTTTTATGAAATCCCTGGAGGGTTCAATTAGCCTGGCTCAGCGCATGGTTGAGATCGGCTCTTTGATGAACCGTGATGTCATTGCCTTGATCACTGAGATGAGTATGCCGCTTGGCGAAGCCGTGGGTAATGCACTTGAAGTGCAAGAAGCCCTCGATACCCTGGCAGGCAGTGGGCCGCAGGATTTGGTTGATCTTTGCTCGGAACTGGCTGGGCGTATGCTGGTCCTGGGAGGGCAGGCGCAGTCTCTGGCAGAAGGGATCAGAAAAGCTCACTCAGCTATTGAGGATGGATCTGGACTGGCAAAATTTGAAGAGATGGTCGTGGCCCAGGGGGGCTCTTTGCAGTCTTTGCGTAATTTGCAGTTTTCAGATCAGATCCAGGATATTACAGCACCGGAGTCGGCCTGGGTCAAAGATATGGATGCACTGGCGATTGGTCACGGCGCTATGAAGCTTGGCGCTGGACGGGCCACCAAAGAGGATGAGATCGATATGGGTGTGGGGCTTAAAATTCTAAAAAAAGTGGGTGATCGCGTAGAAAAAGGCGAACCCCTGGTGCGCATTTATTATCGCTTTAAAACAGGTCTGGATGAGATCATAGAAGGCTTGTCCAGCGCCTATCAATGGTCATCTGAACCTCTGCCCAAACCTCCCATTATTCTGGCCGAGATCACTAAAGATTCCGTTACCCGTTTTTAGGAGTGGGCTGTGGCTGAATTTTTACTGGATGGAAGTTCCCTGAGTCTGGATACTGTCTGGCAGGTTATGCAGGATGAGACCTGTCAGGTGAAACTCAGTTCCGAGGTAAAGAAGCGCATTCGCCAGAGTCGGCAAAAGGTGGATGAGGTTCTTGAGCAGGATCAGGTTATATACGGAATCAATACAGGCTTTGGTTCTCTGGCCCAGGTAAAGATCCCGGCAGAGAGTCTTTCAAAACTGCAATCCAATTTGATTCGCTCGCATTGTGTAGGTGTTGGAGATGAATTCTCTGGTGCCGTTGTGCGCGGGGTTTTGCTGATTCGAGCGCATACCTTAAGCCTTGGGTATTCGGGAGTGAGACTGGAACTGGTTCAGCGCCTACTAGATTTTCTAAACCATGGAATCCTGCCTTGTATTCCAGAGATTGGATCCCTGGGTGCTTCGGGAGATCTGGCTCCATTAGCGCATTTAAGTCTGGCTCTTTTGGGTGAGGGTGAGGTCTGTTATCAGGGTAAGCGTAGGCAGGCGGCCGATGTGCTTAGGGAGCTGGGTTTTGCTCCTCTGAAGCTGGAGGCCAAGGAGGGCCTGGCCTTAATCAACGGTACTCCGGTCATGTGTGCCGTGGGCGTTGAAGTCATGGCCCGCGCAGAACAGTTGTTAAAGACAGCCGATATTCTTGGGGCAGTCTCTGTGGAGGCCCTTTCCGGGACGGACCGGCCATTTTTAAAATCGGTTCATCTTCTTCGACCCCATCGCGGTCAGGGGATTTCTGCTCGCAATCTCAGGGCACAGCTTGAAAACTCCAGCCATTTGAATTCACATGCAGATTGCTCCAAGGTCCAGGACGCTTATTCTTTGCGCTGTATTCCTCAGGTTCATGGCTCCTGTTATGACGCCTATTTCAGGGCCAAGGAGACCCTGGAGATCGAGTTGAATTCAGTGACAGACAATCCTCTGGTCGTTGAGGAGGGGATTATCTCCTGCGGGAATTTTCACGGAGAGCCTTTGTCCATGGTTTTAGGGTATTTATCCCTTGGACTTTGTGAACTAGGGTCAATTTCCGAGCGCCGTCAAAATCGACTGGTCAATCACAATCTGTCAGGACTTCCGGCTTTCTTGATTCCGGATTCCGGTCTGAATTCAGGGTATATGATCGCGCATTACACCTCCGCGGCTTGCGTCAGTGAAAATAAAATTTTGGCTCACCCGGCGGTCGTAGACTCGATCCCAACCTCAGCTGACCAGGAGGACCATGTATCTATGGGCCTTACAGCCGCAAGAAATGCCTTAACGATCAGTAAAAATCTTGAGTCAATTCTATGCATTGAGTTAGTTTTATCCTTGCAGGCCATGGAGTTTATCGGGGAGGAAAAGCCCTCAAAATGTATTCAGGAAGTCATAGCTAAGTGGCGATCGCGGGTTGCTCCGGCCCTCGAGGACCGTGTTTATCAAAAAGATATTGAGGAGGCTAGAGTCTTGATTCGATCCTCGGCTCTGGTTCGCTTGGTTGAAGCTCATATAGGTGATATGATGGGGCCGGTCTGAAATCCGGGCGCTCGCGGGAGGGGTATGACCCTTTTCGAGGAAAGTCCGGGCTTCACAGGGCAGGATGCTTGGTAACGCCAAGGCGGAGTGATCCGACGGAAAGTGCAACAGAAAGGATACCGCCAGCAGTTTTCTGCTGGTAAGGGTGAAATAGTGAGGTAAGAGCTCACTCGTTCTTCAGGCGACTGGGGGACGCGGTAAACCCCATCCGAAGCAAGATCAAACAGGTGAACTGAGGCGGCCCGCCGATCACCGGGTTGATCGCTAGAGGTTCGCGGTGACGCGGATCCCAGATAGATGGGCGCTGAGGGGCTAATACCCCAGACAGGACCCGGCTTATAGGATTTCAGGCCATTGATTATGATCGAAAAAAAGACTTTTGTACTCGATACGAATGTTCTGCTTCACGGAGCAGAGTCCTTGTTTGCGTTTGAAGATAACCATGTGGTTTTGCCGATCCAGGTGATTGAGGAGCTTGATCGCTTCAAGAAAGATCCGGGTGAGAGAGGACGTAATGCACGTCGTGTTGCCCGAGATCTGGACATTTTACGCCAAAAAGGCCCTCTATGCAGTGGTGTCACCACCGATTCAGGCGGTACAGTCACCGTTTTGATAGAGTATGAGCCTGACCTGCCCGCCGGCATGGATCGTGCCGTAATCGACAATCAAATCATTGGGGCAGCCAATCTTTTGATGAGAAAGCAATCGGGCCAGGATTCCCCGGACCCTTCTCAGGTTATTTTTGTCAGCAAGGATATTAACGCGAGAATCAAGGCTGATGCTCTGGGAATCCTGTCTGAGGATTACGAAACCAATAAGATCAATTTTGAAGAGCTTTATCAGGGGTGGTCTGAATTGAACCTTAGCGAGAGCGAGCGTCAAACACTGGATGAAGAAGGGAGCTTTCAACCGGGTCAAACTTATCTTGCGAATCAGTTTTTTTGCATGGATTCTGCGGCAGGTGAGGTGCTGGGGATTTATGATGCCGATACCGGGAGAATCCGCAAACTTGAACATGGGCAGCGCTCTCCCTGGGGAATTAAGGCTCTCAATCCTCAGCAGTCCTTTGCTTTGGAATGTTTGTTGGATGAGAAAATTCGCCTGGTGTCTTTGGTAGGCCAGGCGGGCACTGGAAAAACCCTATTGGGGTTGGCGGCTGGGTTACAGCGGACTCTAGACGACCTTTCCTACAAACGACTATTGGTTTCACGGCCTATTATGCCTCTGGGTAAAGATATTGGTTATCTCCCTGGAAGCAAGGATGAGAAACTAACGCATTGGATGCAGCCAATTTTTGATAATCTCAATTATATATTTGATAATTTTATCTGCGAAGGTTTGCCTTCAGAGCAGTTGGACCTTCTGCTAACCAAAGAAAAAATTTGTCTTGAGGCCATCACCTATATCCGAGGGAGATCGATTACCAATCAATGGTTGATGATTGATGAGGCTCAAAATCTAACCCCTCACGAAATTAAGACAATCATCTCAAGAGCCGGGGAGGGCACCAAGGTCATTATCACCGGAGATCCCTACCAGATTGATAACCCTTATCTAGACCCTTCCAGTAATGGTCTAACCTATCTCGTGGAACGATTTAAGGGGCAGTCCATTTTTGGAAACGTGGTTTTGACTAGCTCGGAGCGCAGTCATCTGGCCTCTTTAGCGGTGGAGTTGTTATAAATAGACGAAGGAACTATCGGAAGATGAGAATACAGGAGACAGAATTCAGGAGATAGGAGAAAGACAAGAGGAGGCAATATTCCACGACTTGATAGGGGGATCTATTTAAATGGTCGTAAAGATTTGTTCTTCATTCCTTGGATTCCTCTGCTACCTTTGATTCCTCTGATTCTTGATTCTGGACTCTTGATTTAATGATTGGGGTGTGCAGGGGTTTACTATGAGAATTAGTTCGTTTCGGGCCGGGATGACCTTGGTGGAGATTTTGGTGGCGGCTACGATTCTGGTTACGTTTCTTCTGCCGGTGTTTGGACTTTTCCTCTACAATAGCCGCAGTACCGAATTTACGAGTTCCTGGTCAGTGGGTTTAGATGTGGCCGCTAACGTGATGGAACGGATTTTGTCTGAAGATGTTCCCTTTCTTGCCATTGAGCCTCAGGGTTTCAGCGGCGGTTCAAAAGCCATTGGCGGGCGGGGTCAAATGGACTTTCGCGATAGCTTTGGTCCTTTGGATTTTTCAGGCTACAATCTGCATGCGGTTCTTGGTGGCAATGCTGGGGGAGGATATCGGTTAGATTCAGAAGGCAATCGCATTATTGTCAAACATGGAATCGAGTATCAGATCCTGGTATGGGCAGGTCTGTACAAGGATGACCCTTCTAGCCCCGATCCGTCTCAGCCCAGTTTTTCCTACAAACATATGGCAAATCCGCGCACAGAGCAGACCTTTTCCTATTATCCAAACCCCTGGTTTGATCCTAGTAATGACTGTGCCGAAGACAATGCTTCTGGCCAAAGTCTCTCGGCAGATCTTACCTCTCTGAGTTCTGCTTCAGACTGTGCGGGCAATAAAGGAAGACCTATCAACCCTTATTCTCAGAAGGCAGGTTTTGCAGCTGATACCAATGACCCCCATTACAACTCAGTATCGGACCCCCTTGATGATCGCTATCGACATGGGTTTCCAATCCCGGACCCCTCGTCTTCATGGACCGACAGCACCGCAGCGAATACCTGGCAGTTAGAGCAGGATGCTCCAGACAACCCCGTGACTCTCCCCTCAGGTCAACCTTTTAGTGTGCGCTATGAAGACAAGGCATTTCACAATAATGAAGATATTGATGGAGATGGGCAGGATGACGGTGGTTTTATGAAGATCATTGTTGGGGTTCGCTGGTCACCGCGAGGCACCGGGGGGGCCGGGTCCGCACGTAGAGCACAAGAATATTATCTGGTCTCTTTCAAGGCCAATTTGCAAACGCAAGTGAATTGAGGATTTAGGGGAAGGAAGCAGAGGAATGGGAAAAGAGAAGATGGATCCCCCGGCTTGACCGGGGGATCCACTCACAAGGTCGTAAAGATTTTTTCTTCATTCCTTGGATTCCTCTGATTCTTGATTCTGTATTCTTGACTTCAAGCTGAAATGTTATGATGTTGAGTAGTGGCGAGAGAATGATGCTTTTAAATAGTCGTAAGGGTGTTACCATTTTGATGGTGCTTTTGGTGGGTTCCTCCTTGCTGGCTCTGGCTGTGATTTTGATGAGCACTTCGGGCCAGTCCAAGGAGCAAATTTTTCAGATTAAGGAGCGCTATCAAAGTCTTTTCTTGGCTCGCGGGGGTCAGCAGCATGCTCTGCTTAAATTTCGCTTATTGCCCACACAATTTTATGATGCCGCCGCCTATTCTATTGGGAAAAACCCCTATTTTGATTTCACGCGTAAAATGAATCGTTACAATAACCCGGGGCCTATGTTTTTCACGGGGTCAATGGCACCTTTGATTAGCGTGGACGATGGGACAGGTAAAGAAATACCGTTGATTTCGCGTAGCAACGACTGGGTATTCTCTGAGGATGATAGAGCTTTTAAAGGAGTCATGGCAACGCATTTGAATCGATTTTTGAAGGATATCCGCTCTGACTATCCACAGGGAGATGGTGTTATACGCATTGAATCTGACCCACATGATGATCTAGCCATGGGGCAGAATTGGCGAGATCCATATTCGGGCAGTTATTTTGTGGATCGCGTTTTTATTTTTGGCTCCCAAGGCTCACTGAGTTATTCCACAGATTCGGTTATGGTGTCTTGTAGGGGGGTGGCTCAAAGAGCGGGACAGATCTCTATTTTACCTCAGGAAGATGGGGAGATCAGGAACCTGACGCGCCAATATCTAAAGCTTTCCACTCAGCAGGCTGGAAGCGGATTCAAGGATCAGGTAGATATGGGAGTATCCAATGAGGATAAATACCAGTTTCTAAAAAAATATGAGAGTGATTTGGCGAATCCAGATCCTAGTAGTTCGGCACGTGGTGAAGCTGTGACAGCGATCTATGAAGTGAGGCGCGAATGAGGGTGCGACGAAGGGTTTTGGCCGGAATGACCTTGATTGAGATTCTGATGGTCGCGGCAATCCTTTCCGTCCTGGGCACACTGATCGCTAAGATTATCCAGCGCAGCGCGCGCAGTTTCAACGTCAAGCTTTGGCATCAAACTACGAATAAAAAACTGGACAATGGTTTGTCGACCATTAGAAAGTCTATGGGATTGGCCTCTTATCCTACTTTAAACACTTTTAAAGGGGTGATCCGCGATCGTTCTGATTCGTACTCAGTTTCTATCAAGGAGCCAAATCTTGAGGAAAACGAAGCGTATTCTGCAAATACTCTGTCTTTGGCCAAAGACTCTCAAGGGACGGGCGATATTGCCTTTGATCGAACCGCTGCGGATTTTTACTATTTTGGCTCGGGAGTTCTGGCAGATCATAGCGAGGATGATCCCGACGCAAATCGCTACGATAATACAAACCCCGAAACCGATATTATGACCTGGACCAGTTGCAGATCCGGTTATCAGGATATTCCAGGTTTTGGTAATACTCGCCCGCGTTGCGGTCGTCATCGTTTATTTTTGAGAAATCGCAGACGGGTTTTCCAGGCGGCCCCAAAAACCTATCAGTTTTACCAAGACCTTTTTTTGGAATCCAGCTTTTGTGTAGATGAGGGGCTGGACCCGGTTGGGGGGGAGAAGGGGTATCTCTTGGGTCAGGGATGGCCGCAAGCCTGAAACAGTAGCTGAAACTT
>CAZRLV010000155.1:0-8095 GCA_964600955.1 uncultured bacterium | reverse complement strand
CATGTTTGGGGCGCTGAGAGTTACAAGGAGTTCAGACATAAGGCCAAGAACTTTAAAAAGTCTCATTTGTATTTTGAAGAAATTGGTTGTTATAAGGCTTGTGATAATATTGGACAGAATATGGAAATACTCAAGAGGATGAATCAGCTTAAGCCCCGGCAAAAGCATTGGCTCGAACAATGCGCAAGGCAAAGTGAACAATGAGCGAAGAAATGAAGTCGCGCTTGCGCAATTACTCTCTCGAAGAACTGGAAACTTTGCTCAACAATCGCACTTACCCATCCTATGTCGACGATCCTCGAGTTTTTTTAGCTTCTCTGGTTGAGGTAATCAAAGAAAAAAAGGATCGTCACAAAAACCTGGAAATTGGCCCCCGTTAAAAGTTTTTTCTTAGAAATGAAAAAACTTGCTTTTGAGAATTGACAAGTCTCTGGATTTACGGTCTACTATTGTTAGGGTGTATAAAACACCTTAATTTGAATCTGGTGTAGATCACATAACGCCGGTAGGGAACTACTTGGCAACAGTGCGTCCCGTCCAGCCTTAAGGGTTATTGGGCGGGGCGCTTTATTTTACGAGAAATAAGCCTTCAAGCCCAAGAAAGTTGACCCTGGAACCTGCAACGTGTAGGTTAAATAGCGAGGAGAGCTAGATGCAGTCTAATTTAAGTTCGGCGTCCGTCAATATTTTGCTGGTTGAAGATAATCCCGGCGATGTGCGTCTAACAGAAACTGCATTTGCAGAGTTTAACTCGGCCGTAAAAATCCATGTAGCCTACGACGGCGTAGAAGCTATGGAGTTTTTGCGCAAAGAATCTAAATTCGATTCGGCCCCCTCGCCGGATATCATTCTTTTGGATGTCAACTTACCGCGAAAAAACGGGCATGAGGTTCTCGAAGAAATCAAGCAAGATGAGAAATTTAGAAGAATCCCGGTGATTATGCTCACAACTTCTGACTCGGGCCATGATATTCGCAAAGCTTATGAATTGCATGCGAACTGCTATTTGACCAAGCCCGTGGATCTTGAAGAATTTCTCTCCATGATCGAGGTTTTCAGTCAGTACTGGATCTCAGTAGCCTGCTTACCCACGCATTCCTGATTTCTGACTCAATCGAAAATTCCGGAGCGGGCATGCCCGCCCCCTACGGAAGAGGGGGGTAAGTCTTGGGGCGGTGGTGAGTCGTTAAAATTGATGCCCAAGTCGTAAAAAAGTGGAAAAATGGTTCTCATCGTTAAAGGCGATAGTGGTTTCAAGTGGCCCCATTGCAGTGAAGGCTCCCAGGGTTAAACCGGTTGTTTTAATCATTTTTCCGTACTGGTAGAGTTCAGAAGAATTATCAGTGGTAATTCCTGCCTGAAATTGCAGTCTCATAAATCGCTTAGAGGGCAGCTCGCGATGGACTCCGATTTGAAAAGCCTGCAGATGATTTCCGCCGACAAAAAACGGTGGGACCCCTGGAAAAGAAGCCTCTTTCGTAAAGGGCTGCACTCCCCCCAGAGAAAACCTACGGTATCTTGGTATTTTAGGGCCACGGATATGACCTTGCTTCCAACCCACGAGTAACGACCAGGTTTTAGTAAGTGGCAGGGACTTTTGGTAGATGCCTAAATTTCTAATATAGTCGGCGTCGGAATTGATGGCGTGTGGCGCAAAGTCTAGATTCAAAAGAAAAAACGTTCCGACTTTTGCAAAATGCGTTCGGTCCAGACTATCAACCATCACCGTTGCAAATACCTCAAAAAGCTTCTCCTGTTTAAGAAGACTGGCAATGGAACCTTGACGATCAATCCAGTTTTTTTCCATTTTGAGGCCAAATCCCGTCCCATGATTATTGTCTAAAATTGAACCTGCAAGAAATTCAACTCCAAGGCCTTTATAGGGTATGACCGTCGAGAGACCCGCTGCTTCTACGCGGCTGTCAAACTCACGGTAAAAGGTTTTGCAGCGCAGACCTGAGAGGTTTTCGATCCCGGTATGAAAAAAGAAAAAACTCTCATTTTCGATTCTGTTTTTATTGCCAAGTATAAGATCCCAGGCAGAGCGCGAGTAATGGCGATGCAGGTTGCGAACGGTTGAATTTAGAATGAAGGAGGTTCGATTTTCACTATCATAACGCAGCCCAAAACCAAATGAGCCTGTGGTTTGTTCCACCAACTTCAGGATCAACGTATTATTTTCAATAGAATAGCTAACGGATTCAAATAATAGGGAGCTATATAGCCTCTGTACTGCGCGTTCAATCTTAGAGGCTTCTATTGCAGCTGGAAGCTTTAAGTTCAGCTCCTTTTTTACCAAATTTTCACTGATGTGCTTCAAACCCCTAAGTTCAATTTTTTCTAGTTGCAGAGCCGTGATCTCAACCTTTGGACCCTGAGAAATTGGCGGGGAAACACTGACCCCTTGGAGCTTGGATTTGAGATCATCGATGATTTTTTGAGCGGCAGCCTCACCAATTTTTACCAGGGCCTGTACGCGGCTGAAATCGGACCTGGAATGATTTTGAACTGCGGGAATGATGAGTTGATCACAAAGCTTATGCTGCTTTTCGATGTCCTGTCCGCTACGAAAACTAACGGCTTGATCCATAATATCTAAAATGGATTTTAGTTCTTGGGTTTCAGAAAGCCCGGCACCTACATCGACCCCGATGACATAATTGGCGCCCAGGTCCTTGACATCTTCAACCGGAAAATTTCTGACCAGCATTCCATCGGCAAGAAGTCGCCCCTTAACCCATTGTGGACTAAAAACAGAGGGAATCGCCATACTGGCGTGAATGGCCTCGGCCAGGTCTCCCTCGGTGAGCCGCACACTTTCACCCGTTTCTAAATCAGTAGCCAGAGCACAAAAGGGAATACGAAGCTGGGTGAAGTCATGAGTTTGAATGGCGGGCCAGACCAATCTCGATAGTAATTGGCGCAGTTTTTGGCCAGCAATCAGCCCCGAGGGCAAACCCACTTTTTTGCGACGAATGGGTAGCGTCAGAATATAGCGGTCAAATTTTTCTTTTTGATCGAGAGAAATCTCATTTCGTCGCGGTTGATCCTTAAAAATGTCCTGCCAATCTACGGATGTAAAATGTTCTTCAATCTGATCGGGGGACCATCCGGCTGCATACAGCCCCCCCACCACGGCTCCAATACTGGTTCCTGAAATAAAATGGATAGGGATGTTTTCAGATTCCAAGACCTTCAACACACCGATATGTGCCAGCCCCCGGGCCCCTCCTCCAGATAGGGCCAAACCAATGCGCAAAGGGGGCTTTGAGCCTGTTGCAGAAGTGGTTTCACCCCCTAAGATCAGAGCCAAAACTAGAGTAGCTTTTATAATGATTCGGTTTTTTAGCATTTTTGACCGACTCTCACGAAATTGGCTTCCATTCAATAAGAGTTTTGGTGAGAACATGAAGATTTTTTACGACCGTTTAAATGGATCCCCCGATCAAGCCGGAGGATGACAGGAGGAAGACGCTGTGGAAGTCCCTAGATTCCATTGTTCCCTTTATTTCCATTGCTCCTATTGATTCCTCTTCCTTAATTTAAGAGGTTTGTAGGGGCTGGGTAATCATTAATACTAGTTCTTTCAGGTTGGGTCGACGGTGAAAGAGAAGGGAACCCAGTCGAAAACAAAATGCCGCCATAATGACCATTGCCAAAGTAAAGCCAAGTAGCGCTAGAAGCCCAAGGGTGCTTTCCCAGGCGGGGATATTGCCCAGACAAAATCGGGTGGTCAAAACAATGGGTGCGCTAAAGGGCAAATAATTTAAGAACAGGGTTAGGCCCCCATGGACATCATTGATCAGAATCTGAAGGACATAAACGGGCAAAAACGAAAGAAGAATAAAAATTGTTGAAAGCTGCTGGGCATCTTTAAAGTTCACGGCTAGCGAGCCTACGGCGATCATGAGAGCCGCAAAAAACATAAATCCCAGAAAAAATACAGTTATGGCATAGAGCAAATGTGATGTGGGAACTTGACCGAATTCCAGACTGAGTCCCAGAATTTTGGCAATTCCAGTTAAGGAGCCGAGAATCATAAGAGCCCAAATAGCCACCTGAACCAGGGCTGCTCCCCCCAGGCCAATCACCTTACCCGCTATCAGATGCGTATCTTTGATGGTAGATAGAAGAATCTCAATGGTTCGATTTTCCTTTTCCTCGGAGACACTCTGTAACAGAAATGTGGATGCCGTGGTTTGACTGAGAATGAAAAGTACCAGGAAAAGAGCCGGGGTTACCAGCAAATGATAATCAAAAGGGTGTACCGATCCATCAGAGTCCAGGATATGCAGACGAAATTTAACGGTATCAAAAACCCGTTTTTTTCGATTGCCATTTTTGATTTCCTTGAGAAGTTCATGGCGTAAAAGGGTTTCTGTGGGCTCAATAAAGGTTCGACTTGCCCCCAGGGCTCGATTTTGGGGGACAATCAAATCAATGACCCCCGTGGAGAGATAGGCGGTCGTTAGACGTAGGTACCCCAGAGATTTGCCTTCAAGCAGGGCTTGACGATGAGTGTTCAGAGAATTTGCAGACTGAAAATGTCCCCGCGACATCGGTTTAAAAAATCCCTGAGAATCCTCAACCAGAATTTTTTTTCCTTCCTGAAACTGCTCTTCAAGGGAGGAGCGCGCAAAATTTCCACTTTTATAACTGATGAAAAATAAAAAAGCGAGAAAAACGGGTAAAGCCAAAGTGATGAGCAGAAACTGCCAGCGTTTGACGGTCTGCAGGAATTCAAACTCAGCGACAACCCAAGCTTTTCTCATGGTGAAAGAGACAGATCGATAAGATGTTTCTCAGGGGCTAAACACTCCGAATCCGAGCAAGCCTGGGTGTAGAGATAAAAAGATAGTCGCTGGGAGGGTTTGCCTGACCAGCGATAAGGGATGCTAATCTCAATTTTCTCCTCGTATACGGATAGAACTTCGTCGCTAAAGTCCAGTTCAATATCCTTGCCTTTGGGGTAGTCTACAGGTAGAAAACGATAGCCATGCTCAGGAATCGGTTCAACTCGAGTCGCAATGAGATAGCTTTGATGGGGCTTGGCAGAATTGATATGCCAACCCGGCTTCAACTGGAGATTAAGAATAATTAGCTTTTTTTTCACCAGGGCGCGGGCCTGAATCTCCAGGGGGTGGCTTTTAAGGGTGAAGTCCAGTGTGAGAGCGGAGGCCTCTTTCTTTGGCTTGATGGTCAAAAACTGGTCTAACCCACGAATAAGGCTTAGCGAGGTCAGTGGTCTGTCGGAGATATCTTGAAAATAATAATGCAGGGCGTCTTGGGCGGCTTTTAGGAATCTGGGATGTTCTTGGATCTGATGGATTTGCAGTAGATTTTTTGTCATGATGCCTGCCGGAGAGGGTGTAACATTGTCAGTTTCTGCCTTATGACGGACCAGGAGTTTCTCATGATCTGAGGCCGTAAAATAAAATCCTCCGTGCTCAGGGTCTAGGTAATACTCCAGTACGATGTCTGCAAGTTCCACAGACTTTTCTAGCCATTGGGGCTCTTGAGTGGACTCAAAGAGTTCAAGCAGTCCGGCGATTAGATTGGCATAGTCACTCAAATAGGCACGAACGCCAACCCTGCCCTGGCGAGAATTATGGTAGAGCCTCCCTTTTTTAACCATCGTGGAAAGTATGAGATTTGCGGCTTTAGACGCCGCCTGGAGATAGCGCTTTTCTGAAAATGCCTTGCCTGCAAAAGCCAGAGCACGAATCATCAAGCCATTCCAATCCACCAGAATTTTATCATCCAGTAGTGGGTGAACACGTTTTTTACGCACCGCTCTTAGTTTTGCAAGGGCTCTGAGTGTGGGTTTTGATCTGAGACGGATTGTTTTTAGAAAGAGATGGTTCAAGGCTGATTTTTCACCAGCTTCGGGGATGAAATTACCGCCCGGTCTGAGACCAAACGATTGAGCGAAGTCCTGGGCTTGTTTTTGTCCTAGAATCTGCTCTACTTCTTTGAGGCCCCAAAGATAATACTTGCCTTCCTCCCCCTCACTATCTGCGTCATAAGCTGAATAAAACCCGCCTTCTGGCGAGGACATTTCGCGTAAAATAAAATCCAGAGTCTCACGCGAAACCTGCTCAAAAACTTTATCACCTGTCAATGAAAAGGCGCGGGCATAGCTTTCGGCCAATTGCGCGTTGTCATATAACATCTTTTCAAAATGGGGTAGAAACCAACGGCCGTCCGTTGAGTAACGATGAAACCCGCCGCCCACATGATCATAGATTCCTCCTGCGGCCATGGTTTTTAGAATTTGCAATGCGCGAGAAAAAAGAATGGAGTCTTTTTTTAAGCCGCTTTCACGAAAAATAAAAAGCAATTGCTGGTGAGGTGGAAACTTGGGGCCGGGCCTGACGGTCTCGTTGAGCGCCGCCAGGCTGTGTTTCATATCTTCGAGGACATCTTCTTTAGGTTCCAGGTTTATAGCTGTTTTGCCTCGAGCCTGCACAGCCTTTTGCTGGGTAATTGCCGCCGCGATAATGTCGGCAGACTCTCGGACCCGGCCTTTCTCCTCACGATAAAGTCGACTGATTTCACGTAATACGGTTTTAAAACCCGGCCGACCTTGATGGTCTTCGCGAGGAAAATAGGTCCCAGCAAAAAAAGGCAGCCCTTCGGGCGTGAGCCAGACCGAGTTTGGCCACCCCCCTCTTCCGCGCTGAATCAACTGCGTGGCCAGCATAAAAATTGAGTCCAGGTCCGGTCGCTCTTCGCGGTCCACCTTAATCGGAATGAAATCCTGATTTAGGATTTTGGCCACATCCGCATGCGAAAAACTTTCTTTTTCCATGACATGACACCAGTGACAGGAGGAATACCCAATGGATAAGAAAATAGGCTTATCCTCCTTGCGGGCTCTTTGATGAGCCTCAGAGCCCCACGGAAACCAATCTACCGGGTTTTTGGCATGTTGCAGGAGATAGGGACTTTTTTCAAAGATTAAGCGGTTGAAAGTTTTTCCACCATCTGCGGGAAGTTCCGAAAGTTCTTTGGCTGAAAGTCGGGGAAGTTCTGAGCCTGAACAGATCACGGTCATGAGAAAAAAGAAAGCCCCCAGAGCCAGATTGCGCGCCATAAACAAAGAGATGGCTAGGTTAGGGCCACTCCGGAATTGGGGTATTTTTCCTGGAGGGTTGCCACAGCCTGCTCCTGGCAGGAGGCAATATCTGCATTGGTCAGCAGTCCTGGGTTTTTTGAGACGATCTTTTCGAGTAGCAGTTCAAGAACAGAAATACGAAACTCATTCTCAATAATTTGCGTGGTCATCTTTTCCTGAGCCGTTTCGGCTTCAGAAGGGGCCGCTGGTTCTGATGAGGTCGATGCGGGTGTCGTACGTAAACCCGCTTTTTCCATCAGATCCCCATCCTGATTTTCATCCATGACGCCCCTCCCTGCTCAGGTTTTGTTGTTTTACGCCCTCAAGAGGCCAGTATACTGTATTCCTACCGGGATGGGAACGGTGGAAAGGCACCGCAAACCAAATAATGCTGACTATACACTACTGACCAGCCTCAATCACCCGTCAACAGCACTATTCACTTGATAACTGCGCAACAGGAAGCGTTCATGGCGAAAACAACGCAGAGGAGCCAAAGCCATGAACCACCCGCAATTTACCTGTAAACACCTCAACCAGAAGCAGCTCGCCGACTACTGGGGCGTCTCGCAACGGACCCTTGAGCGCTGGCGGGCCATTGGCTGGGGACCGCTGTTCCTAAAGATCGCCGCCGTGTGGTCTACCGGGCAGAAGATATCCTTGCCTACGAGGAGCAGCACTTCGCCGAATCTACCCAATCGCGGGCCTGCAACAGATTGACGTAAATCCAAAGGGTTTTATTTCAATATTTCTGTTCGATGCGCTTTGGTAATGCCTTCGGCGACCTCTGGAGGCACACCTGATTCATTAGCAAAATGCTTCCACTGCAAAACAGCCTCCTGCACTTGCCGGACAATTTCTTCCGCTCTGCCACGCTTCATGGATGCATTTTTCGCGCAGGCTTTAAAATCCTCAATCGTGAAGTCATCACGCTTGCCATTAAGCGACATCTGGTGCCGACTCGTCCAGTCACCTTGA
>CAZRLV010000154.1:0-8100 GCA_964600955.1 uncultured bacterium | reverse complement strand
GGATCCTACCGCTAGAAATGAGGTGCTTGAGCTCATCAAGGAGCTTTTATCGCAAGGACTAGGGATCCTATTGATCACGCATCTTCCCTCTGAAATGTTACTCTGTGATCAATTATTGGTTCTAAATGATGGAAGAGCTACTTTGTTTGATGACCCTTTTGAGTTTTTTCAGGGAGGGAGTTTCAAGGACTTTGGTCTTGAGACTCCTGATGAACTGAAGCTGATTCAGAAAGAGGACAGGTCTTAATGTCTACCTTAAGGTTTCAGTCTGTAGAAATTATTTATATGCGAAGGACCCCCTTTGAGCGCGCAGGATTGATTTTAGATCCGATGGATCTGGACTGTCCTGGAATCTATGGAGTGGCCGGGGCGACGGGATCTGGAAAATCATCATTTTGTAAGCTCTTGGCAGGGCTTTTGCCGGAAATATCTGAAAAGGTGGAGTATCCTGAATCAGGGCTCCCAATTCATCGTCAGGTCGGTTATGTATCACAGCAACCGGAGCACCAGATTTTTGCCTCAACCGTTGAAGAAGAGCTAGGCTTTGCCCTGAAAAATTTTGAGATTCCAGAAAAATCCTGGAAGATGAAAATGCTCGATGCCCTTAAAAGAGTGGGACTTGCAGAAGATATTTTAGGTCAGGACCCATGGAAACTAAGTGGGGGAGAAAAGCGTCGTGTAGCCATCGCCTCTATTTTGGTTTTTGATCCGCCCATTCTAGTGCTTGACGAACCCACGGCTGGAGTGGATGCGCGGGGGCGCAAGATTTTGATTCAGACGATTCAAGACTGTCGTGAGCGTGGAGTCACCGTATTTTGGGTGACCCATGACCTGAGAGATATCTTGCGTTTTGCCGAGTTCTGTTTGTATTTTAAGGATAACCGACTGGCAGCACTGGGGTCACCTCTTGAGGTTTTGTCCCAGGCCGATTTGGAGCCCCCGCCGCTTTTAAAAATATTGCGTGAGGGCAGAGGAGGTGAGTTTGAGGATGAACTATGCGCTAAAACGTGAAATGATCCGCTTTTCTGCGCTTCTCTATGAAAGGGGGTATCTGGTAAGCACGGACGGCAATCTTTCCATGCGTAGTGCTGAAAGCTTTCTGACAACTCCGACTGGCAGAAACAAAGGGTTGATTGAAGCAGATGATCTGGTACTTGTGGATGCAAAGGGCAAGAGCCTTGAGGAGCATAAAAACCCATCCTCAGAATTGCCCATGCATCTAAAGGTTTATGAGATGCGACCTGAGGTCCAGGCTGTTATCCACTGTCATCCAGTTTACACAACGGTAATCGCGGCCTCAGATCAAGATTTGGACACCTGTCTAATCACTGAATCCATCGTGGGCCTGGGACAGGTTCCCAAGGCTCCTCTGGCTTTGCCCTCAACCCCCGAAGTGGCCAATAGCATTGCACCCCTGCTTTCCTGTACAGACGTAATTTTACTGCAAAACCATGGTCTGTTAGCTTATGGAGAGAGTCTTGAAGAGGCGTATAACAAAGTTGAAGCCGCCGAGCATTTCGCCAAGATCCAGGTCATCACCTACCAGGCAGGCATTCAAAAACCAGTACCTCCTGAGGACGTTGAACGATTGGAAAAACTCCGTGAGGGCTATGGGCTTGACGGTCCTTATATTCCCTGCAACCGCGAAGCACGAGGGCAAAAGGTCAGTGAAGAGCAACTCAGTGAAATCATCGCCGCCGTGCTCAGAAAAAGGATGCGGTAGGGGGGAATCGAACCCCCACAGCTTTTCAGCTACAGGTCCCTCAAACCTGCGTGTCTACCAGTTCCACCACCACCGCATGGGAGCCGTAATTTAGCTCATTTCAATCCCATTGTAAAGTTTTAAACCATGGGCATGCAGGGCTGTCCTATTCAAATCTCCTCAAACCTATGTTTAAGCCATCATAAGCCATGAAATCCCATGGGGATCCTCATTTTCAGCCCCCATATCCTGTCATCCTCCGGCTTGACCGGGGGATCCATCTTCATTCCCGTCATCCTCCGGCTTGACCGGGGGATCCATCTTCATTCCCGTCATCCTCTGGCTTGACCGGGGGATCCATGCAAAAGGTCGAAAAAATCTTCATTCCTCGGATTCCTATGCTTCCTTTGATCCCTCTGATTCTTGATTTAAAGATAGATCCCCCGATTGAGTCGCTATGACGATATTTTAGGGCTCTGCCCTTTGCCGCCTTAACTAAACGCTATTGCGGTCAACCCGTTGCATCACGCATAATCTATGCGCCTTATTTTTCAAGGCTTAGTTGAACATAAAGAATAAGAGAAAATTGTAGTAAGATAAAAACCCTTAGAATTTAATTCCTACAAATTAAAATGTTGAAAGAAAAAAGTCTTTATAAAACTATTCTTCACTCCAAAAGGGCCAATATGTACTATCTCGAAAAGTGCAGGGTAATGGTCAAAGATGGTCGAGTTGTTTACTTAACTGAAGCCAAGTCTGAAAATCAGTATTGGAATATCCCCATTGCTAATACAACAGTAATTCTTCTGGGAACAGGCACTTCCATTACGCAAGCGGCTGTGCGCATGCTTGCTGCTGCGGGCGTACTGATTGGGTTTAGTGGTGGCGGTGGCACCCCCTTAATTGCAGGAAGTGAGATAGAATGGCTGTCGCCCCAAAGTGAGTATAGACCCACCGAGTATATTCAGGGGTGGATGTCATTTTGGTTTGATGAAAGCAAGCGGCTTGCAGTTGCCCGTCACTTTCAAAAGCAGCGATTGCAGTTTATTCAAAGGGTATGGCAGAGTGACCGAGATTTGCGCAGTGAAGGTTTTTGCGCAGATGATACCGATATTCAAACCTCGCTGGCTAGATTTGCCTCAAAACTTGAGACAACTGAAAATGTGGCAAAGTTACTTCTTGTTGAAGCCGAGCTTACCAAGGGGCTTTACAAGGTTGCTGCAAATCGCACCAAGGTGAAAGGTTTTGTGCGGTCGCACGAAAGTAGCGACGATGCCAATGCTTTTTTGAGCCATGGTAATTATCTGGTTTATGGCTTAGCGGCTTCCGTATTATGGGTGCTTGGTATCCCTCACGGATTTGCTGTAATGCATGGCAAAACCAGAAGGGGGGCATTGGTTTTTGATGTGGCAGATCTGGTAAAGGACAGCCTTATTCTTCCTTGGGCATTTATATGTGCAAAGGAGGGCGCGACCGAGCAAGAGTTTCGCCAGCAATGCCTTCAAAATTTCACCAAGCATAAAGTATTGGATTTCATGTTTGATGTGGTTAAAGAAGTAAGTCTTGCAGGTGGTGTGCCATGATGGTCACCTTTGTGTCGGAATGTGATAAAAAGGCTCTCAACAGAACCAGGAAGGTGCTTGATGCCTTTGCTGATCGCATTGGCTCACGCACTTGGCAAACGGTGATTACTAAAGAGGGGCTGTATGCTGTGCAAAAATTGCTTCGACAAAGCGCAAGCAAGAATACGGCTGTTTCATGCCACTGGCTCAGAAGTCGAAGTCGCAGTGAGCTTTTATGGGTTGTTGGTGTCCGAGACAGGTTTGATTTACGCGGGGTTGTGCCGGTGAATTGGACTGACAATGAAGTTGATAAATACATGGATTCCAGTTCGTGGCAAACAGCAGAAGTCATTCGCTATGCCGCTGCCATTGCAGGTTTGTTTCATGATTTTGGTAAGGCCAATCAATTATTTCAAGAGAAACTGAATCCAAAAATAAAAACAGCCGTCTTCGAACCATACCGCCATGAATGGATCTCAATGAGGCTGTTTCAATCTTTTGTCGGTGAGCAAAATGATAATGAATGGCTAAGAGCCTTAAGCGAAGTTGAACGTGGCGACTTCTCAAGTTGTTTTTTGGATGGACTCGACGGCGAGGCAGAAGCTAGCAATCCCCTTATAAAGCTGCCTCCCCTTGCAAAACTTGTCGCATGGCTTATTGTTACTCATCATAAACTGCCACTTTGTCCAAAAGCTGGTAATCCCCCAGAACTCTGCTATACAGATGGATGGCTTCAAAGCAATTTTTCAGCCATCTGGAACTCCCCACGTTGTGATGATGCTGAAGAAAAGGGTCGAATTAAGGATAATTGGGCCTTTGTAGAAGGCCTTCCTGATAAAAGTGTTCAGTGGCGCTCAAAAGCCTGCCAAATAGCCTCTGTTGCCATAGCGCGTCTGAGCTGTGTTTCCATAGAATCTGATTGGCTACACAAACATCTTTTTACAAGCCATTTTGCACGCCTTTGTCTGATGTTGTCTGATCATCACTATTCTTCGTTGGATGAGGTCACAAACGAGTGGCGTAGCAGCAAATATAAGGTATATGCCAACACGGTGAAAGTAGGTGCTCGAAGAGACTTCAAGCAACAACTTGATGAGCATTTAATTGGCGTTGCGTACCACGCTGAAAAGATTGCCAGGGCGTTACCAAGGCTCAATTCCACCCTTCAGTCTTTAGGTGAGGTCGAATTTTTTAAAACCAGTGTCAGAAAAGATAAAACTTTGAGTGAGACAGATAAAAAAGATTTTGGCTGGCAGGATGACGCCGTTAAGGAAGCACAAAAATTGGGAAAATCCACTATCAAACAAGGTTTTTTTGGCATTAACATGGCCTCCACCGGCAAAGGCAAAACTCTATGCAATGCCAAAATCATGTACGCACTAGGAAACGAGATCGGTAGAGTGCGCTTCAGCGTAGCCTTGGGTTTACGTACACTGACCCTGCAAACAGGCAGAGAATTTCGGGAGAAGCTTAAACTCAATAATGAAAAGCTTGCTATTCTGGTAGGTAGCATCGCTGTGAAACAGCTTTTTGAAAACGAAGACAAAAAAGCTGGAGCAGGCACTACGAAAGATAATGACCAAGAGAACAGTCTGGAAGGTGAAAGTGGGAGCGAGTCACAAGGTGAACTGCTGCACCCAGATCTTTACATAGACTATCAAGGGTGTAAGGCTGACCACAGCTTGAGTGAATGGACTGGGCAAAAGGACAGACTGGAGCAGATGCTTAACTCCCCAGTTTTGGTAAGCACAATTGATCACTTGATACCCGCAACCGAAGGTACAAAAGGCGGTAAACAGATTGGCCCGATGCTTAGACTATTGACTTCTGATCTTGTGCTGGATGAGCCGGATGACTTTGGTCTTGAGGATTTGCCCGCCTTATGCAGGCTGGTGTATTGGGCGGGAATGTCTGGTAGCCGTGTGCTTCTTTCTACTGCCACCATGCCCCCCGCCTTGGCATATGCCTTGTTTCAAGCATACCAAGCAGGTTGGGAGCAGTATGCCACTGACAATATTCCTGATTGGGATAAGCAAATTGTTTGCGCCTGGTTTGATGAATTCAAGCCAGGCAACGACAATTGTGCCTATCAAGATATTGATGACTTCAAAAAGTCCCATGAAGAATTTGTTAAAAGAAGGTTGAAACAATTAAAGGCTGAATCAACGTCACGGCGTAAGGGCGAGCTTATTTCTATTTGCGAAGACCCTGATGTAACTAGTGCTTGTCGGTTAGCTAAAACCATACACCAGAACCTGATAACAATGCATAACAGCCATAAGCAATCCCGTGACAATAAACATATTTCCATCGGGCTGGTGCGTATGGCCAATATTAACCCCTTGGTCGCCACTGCCAAAGAATTGCTAAGGCTTAATGCGCCCGACGGCTTTCGTATTCATTACTGCGTCTATCACAGCAAATTTCCCCTGGCAATCAGACATTATATCGAGACCCAACTTGATACGGTTCTCAAACGAAAGTGCCCAGAAAAAATCTGGAAACAAGAAGCAATTATCAATTCTTTAGCGGATCACTCTGAGGAGAATTTTATTTTTGTAGTGCTGGCCTCACCCGTTGCCGAAGTAGGTCGAGATCATGACTATGACTGGGCCATTGTAGAGCCAAGTTCCATGCGCTCGATTATTCAGTTAGCCGGAAGGGTGTTAAGACATCGAGATATTTGCCCAGATTCAGCTAATATGGGGCTGCTGAACCAAAACTACAACGGACTAAATAGGAAGAAATTATGTTTTGCAAAACCGGGCTTTGAATCAGGTAATTCTGGACCCAGGATGGCAAGTGGAAAGAATCAGCTTGAAGATATTTTGGAGTCAAGTGATTATGAAGTAATCAATGCCGCTTCAAGAATTGAAAAACCTGAATACGACCCTAGGGTCACAGAATTTAACAATTTAATTCATCTCGAACATAGGGCACTTACTCACTGTCTGTTTGAAAAGCGGGAGAAAAAACCAGTTGGTGCAAATGTGTGGTGGAAATCAAATCCACACTGGTGCGGTGAAGTTCAGCGCCAGCAGCGATTTCGTTGTTCGCCTACGGATGAGGCTTATTATCTTTGGCTTGAAGATGATTGGAGTCCAGATGAATATAAATGGTTTTGGAAAAATGAGAGTGTAACCCCTTCAAAACCTGGTGAGGGCACGATCAGGGTAACAACTATCGAGGACCCGGATCTTGGCAATGGAAGCGGGTTTTGGTTTGATTTGAACCCAAGGGAAATTTATGGCAAACTGGCTGAGAGTTTTGAGGATATCAACAATGGTGATTTGCTGAAGCGTGTAAGCAAGCGCTTTGGAGAAGTGCGACTGAACGAGAGTGCCACCACGGCGTATGAGTATCATCCGCAATTGGGTGTTTATAGAAATATTGGGAAATGATTATGAGTGATGAATCTAAAAAGTTTTCAACCTGGCAAGAAGTAATTGTTGATTTTTTTGAGACTAAAAGTGCAGCGGAAGAGGAAAAGTTCCTCAAGGATCATCTTAAAGATATCAAAGAGAAATGTGAAAAACAAAATTATTTTGATGGTGAAGAGATTAAAGAGATTAAGAAGTTATTCGATTCCAAAAAACCCAAAGAGCAGAGTTCTTTAGATTTTATCAGAAGCAAATTCAATACTGTTCTTGAGCTTGATGATAAGCCAGTTGGCTTTAGTAGCGAAGAAGAACGAGACATACATGAAAAGACATTGAATGAAATTTCTGAAAAATATCAGCCCGCAAAATGGATTACGGAAAGTTCAAGGAATGCTGGGAATATTTGTTTTGCCAGCCATGTTATCAAGCTAACACACTCCTCAATAAAAGCCTCGTCTTTTATAGATAATATTGATAGTGTGCAGGAGTCTTGTCTGACAACCTCTGCCTTAAGACAAAGAGTTTTAGATGGTGCAGTGAGCGGCAATCAATATGCACCAATATATCAATTCCTCGAACTCGAATTAAACGGCAAGAAACTAGCGTTAACCTTCAAAAGTGAAGAATGTCGGTCTCTTGAAGGATTTAGCCAAGATGCCACCCAAATTGGGAGTTGGAATCGAGAGTTTAGGCGTGCTTTGTTTATAGGCAAACCTCAAAGCCATATCCTTGCCAAACAAGTTTACTTTCCAATTCAAAACGATCTTTCATCTGCTTATCATTTGCTTTGTAGTATTAAATCTTCATCTTTGGCTCAAGCAATTCATGAAAAATTGAATAAAAAATCAAAAAAAGAAAAGTACTCCGAACAGCCACATTTGCGGTATTTGCAAAAGGCATCACTAAAGGTAACTGCCAGCAATCATGGTAATGCATCCCAATTGAACGCAAAAAGGGGTGGAGCATTGACTTTACTAAATACCCAGCCGCCTACATGGCAAACACAGTTTAAGCCACCATCCAACAAAGAATCTATTTTTGATTTAAGGCTTGATTTCTCCAGTACTAAAGATACGGTTGATTATCTGCGTGAATACCTGCTCCGTTTTGAAGGGATTGATTTAAGCGTCAAAAGTCCTGAAAGATATAAATGGATTGAGCGATGGTTGAGCAATATTATTGATGCGTTGCTAGATCATATCGGTAGAATTCAGCGCCTTGATTCCGGCTGGTCAAGAGCCGAAGATGTTAAGCTGCGACCTGAATACCAATATTTGCTTGACCCCTTTCGAGAAGATTCTGACTTTCAAGCCTTGCGAAAAAGCTTTGATTGGCAAGCTATGGTTTGTGATGATTTTGCACGGTGGCTAAATCGTTCCCTGCCGCACAGGCAGCTTAGAAAAATATCAAAAACATCAAAGAAGTCGGTGGTAAGTTCCCTGCCGCACAGGCAGCT
>CAZRLV010000153.1:0-8104 GCA_964600955.1 uncultured bacterium | reverse complement strand
AGGCTTGAAGAGCTTCAGGCCCGCTATAAAGAAGAAACTCAGGCGATTTTGGAGCAACAGAAAGAAAACTTCAAATCCTTGGGGGATTTGCAAAAAAAGATTCGGGAACGCAAAAAACTCCTGGAGCAGTTTTCCAGAGCCGAGAAATCTCCTCTCTATGTCCTAGATTTTCTATCCACACAGACTTTTGTGGATATGGATCTTCAGCTTCTTGAGGCACATCTGGAAAACGAAGTTAACGAGAGCCATGTGCTTTTAAAGGGCACCGTGCCTCAGGCCTCAGACATTCAAAAACTTGAAAACCTGCTCAAAACCCTACCTGGGTTGCAGACCGTGACTGTGGGGCCTGTTGAACAGAGCCCTGAAACTGCACGTTACCTCTTCAAGGAGATTGATCTCGCCCTATGAAAACCCCTAGCAAAACCTTTTATCCAACGATTTGTCTTTTTCTTGTCACCGCGACGGGATTGATGGTTTACATTGGTATGTTAACCGGGGAGGCCAGTCAGACATATCGAAAGGAACTCAAGCAGGTGATCCGCGATATTCATGTGGCAAAAACTCTTTTAGGTGAAGAACAAAAGGATAGCTATACGGATTTACTATCGCTTTTATCCCATTATTGTTCACAGGTGAAACTTCCACGCAGAAATTGCCAGGTACAGTCTCAAAAGCCCGTGGACCATGAAGAGTATGTCAGTCGAAAATATGTGGTGACCTTAGAGCCGATTCTTATGAAAAAAACGGTCAGCTACTACCAACAGCTTGAAGGCCTTCCGGATAATGTACGTGTGGTGAAATCCTCATTAAGAAGAATTGAGCAAAGAAACAGAAGAAAAGAAAAGACCCCCCCACATCTCCAATTGAGGGTGGAGATGAATGAAATAAAATTCAAACAACAGGGATAAGGAAGAAGGAGCTAGAGGAGTCATCTGAATGGGGAAAGTCCACCGTTCGTCATCCTGTCCCCCACCGCGTCATCCTGAACTTGATTCAGGATCCAGGGGTCCTGCCACGTTGATTACAGAGGAAGATAAGATGGATTCCAGATCGGAGTCTGGAATGACGGGGAATGGATCCAGGAGTCAAGCCGCATGCCCTTCTTCGGCTTAACTAAACGTCATTTCGGTTTGAGTGGGGGCTCCATCTTCGACTTTTCTCTCTTCCACATTCCTCTAGTTCCGATGATTCCGATAGTTCTCTAGTTCTTGATTTCCTCTTCTGTATTCCTGATTCCATAATTTTGTTATACTGACCATAGAGGACAAATTGGTTCTGTTTCTTGAATTTTGAGTAATGGGGGAATGAAGTGATGAAAAAATATACAAGCCGGACTCGACGCGGTTTTACACTGATAGAACTTCTAATTGTTATTTCAATTTTGGTTATTTTATCCGTGGCTGTGGCCATGAACTTCATTGGGTTTGACTACGATGCGCGTCACTCGTCGACCAAATCAAATCTCAGCTCAATTCGAGCTGCGATTTCTCTTTATAGATCCCGTCATTCCTCCTTTCCAGCCGCAGATGTTTCCGGGGCTAAAAAAGCCACTCAGGTAGGAGAAAAAACCCTTGAGGCGATTTTAACCAATACCCGGGGTCATGGTGATGGGACTGAGTATATTCGCGGAAATATCGCTGGAGAGTTAATTTCATCCTCTCAGGAAAACTCCTTTGTTTGCGTTGTAAAAGATTTGGCAGCCTATTATCAAGATCAGGCCACCTATGGCGGATGCGAAAATGTCTCTTCTGAGGACCAGCCCAGCGGCGGAGCTGGCGGAGGCTTTGTCTATTGCACCATCAATGGGGCGATTCGTCTTAACTTCACCGTTCAGGGTGATGATTTACGCGAAGAAGATCAAAGCCCCATTCAGCAACTGGTAGCCGATTGGACCACCTGGTCCCAGCAACACGAAGAACTCGACGACGACTGGCCGGTGAGATGGTAACAAAAGATGAGAATGCAGAAGCCAGGAGACAGAATTCAGAATGAAGGCGAAGATTTTTCCGACCATTTGAGTGGACCCCCCGGTCAAGCCGTAGGATGACGCAGTGGGTTCCCGCTACAATGCCTGAAGCCTGGGTTTGTGGTTTGGATAGATCTGATAAGAGTTTTAATAAGACAGCTTTGGTGCAAGAATGCACACAAAATTGCTTCCCTTCCTTAGTTTTTGTATAATCATCTTTCGCTGACAGTTTTTGTCTAAGCTAAGTTTGATCTTTGGAAACCCCCGTCCTACAGCCACTTTCGGGGATTCCCTGGCTATCGTCGTAAGGAGCTGGAATGAGTATACGCGTCGTCAAGCGGGATGGGACCGTAGTGCCCATCGACGTTTACAAAATTAAGAAGGTGATTGCTTTTGCCTGTGAGGGGCGCAGCTGTGATCCACTCGAGCTTGAAATGGACGCCCATGTCCAGTTTCGGGACCAGATTACCACCGAAGAAATTCAAACCATGGTGATCCAGACTGCCGTGGAGAAGATCACCCATGAAACTCCTGAGTGGGAGTTTGTAGCCGCCAAACTCTATCTTTATGACATTTATAAAAAAGTCTGCCTTCATCGCGGTCTGGACAGAAAACCTTATACTGGCTTTTATAAATTCATTGTCGATGCTACCGAGCAAAACCTCTATTCGTCGGTCATTCTGGACTCTTATTCTCAGGCAGAGATAGATGAACTAGCAGGATATTTACAGCCCGAGCGAGATTTTCAGTTCAATTATGTGGGCATTAAATCCCTGACCGATCGCTATCTAATCAAGAACAGAGACAAGAAGCTTCTAGAACTACCCCAGGAAGCCTTCATGGGAATTGCCATGTTTCTGGCTTCGCGTGAGAAGGACCGTCTGCACTGGGCTCGTAAATTTTATGATGTGATCAGCCGTTTTGAAGTGATTCCGGCCACTCCGACTCTTTCAAATGCTCGTAAACCACTCTCACAGCTTTCCAGCTGTTTTGTGGGCACGGTGGACGACAGTCTGGACTCCATCTTTGATTTTGTAAACACCTTTGCTCAATTGAGCAAGTACGGGGGTGGTGTGGGGGCGGACCTATCGCGAATCCGTGCTCAGGGGTCTGAGATTCGAGGGTTTCAAAATGTTGCCGGTGGTGTGATCCCCTGGGTTCGAATTCTCAATGATACCGCGGTGGCTGTTGATCAGCTCGGAGTTCGAAAAGGAGCTCTTTCCCTGACCTTGAATATTTATCATAACGATATTTTTGATTTTTTAAATCTTAAGACCACCAGTGGCGATGATCGGCGTAAGGCTCATGATGTTTTCCCTGCCATAGGAATCCCTGATAATTTTATGCGGGCCGTGAAAGAGCGCGGAGAATACAGTCTTTTTGATCCCTACTTGGTGCGCAAACATCTGGGGTATGAAATTTCAGATTTTCATGGTCAGGAGTTTGAGAGCCGCTATGATCAGGTCCTAAACGATGAGCGCATTCCCAAGACCAGAGTGCCTGCTATTTCTTTGATGAAATCGATCCTGAAATCTTCATTTGAGACCGGTTTACCCTTTGTTTTCTTTCGTGATACAGCCAACCATTGCAATCCAAATAAACATGCCGGGGTCGTACGCTCTAGCAATTTATGTGTGGAGATCATCCAAAATATGAGCCCTACCCAGATTCTAGATTCCAAAGCGGTTGAAGACGACAAGGTCGTCATTGAAAAGCAGGCCGGAGATCTGGTGGTCTGTAATCTTTCGTCTGTGAACTTGATAAAAGTCCATGAGGATGAGGATATCAAGCGGGTTCTTCCCGTTCAGGTCCGTATGCTGGACAATGTAATTGATTTAAATTTTTATCCGGTTAAAGAGGCCGAAGTGACCAACAAAAAGTATCGCGCCATTGGTGCAGGGACCATGAACTACCACGGGCTTCTCGCCAAAAAGGGAATTGTCTGGGAAAGTGAAGAACATTTGGAGTTTACAGATCAACTCTATGAAAAGATTGCCTATCATGCGATTGAAGCTAGTTCAAATCTAGCTCAAGAAAAGGGATCTTACAGCCAGTTTCAGGGTTCAGACTGGGAGACAGGTAATTTTTTTGGGGGTAGAGACCTTGGAGAGAATCTGGACTGGGTCTCACTCAAGAATAAGGTAAAATCTCAGGGACTGCGCAATGGTTACCTTCTCGCGATTGCTCCTACGGGCAGTATTTCACTCATTGCAGGGGCCACGGCAGGGATTGACCCTATTTTCAATCGTATCGAGCGCACCGAAAAAAAGGACGGGGTCATTGTTTCGGCGGTTCCCAATCTTTCGGACGAGACTTTCTGGCTTTATAAGGCTTCACATTTGATTGATCAAAACTGGGTGGTAAAGGCGGCTGCCCGCAGACAGAAGTGGTTGGATCAGTCTCAATCTTTGAATCTTTTCGTAACCAGTGATGCCAAAGCCAAGGATCTCTTTTCTTATTATATGCGAGCCTGGGAAGAGGGTTGTAAGACGGTTTACTATATGCGGAGTAAAGCAGTGGAAGTAGAGGAGTGTGAAGCATGTCAATGAACAAAAACAAATTATTTAACCCAGATGGGGATCGTGAGTTTGAGAAACGCAGACTGATCCAGGGAAATTCGACGAATCTCTATGAACTGAATAATATTCGTTACGACTGGGCGATGACCTTGTATCGAGCCATGATGAATAATTTCTGGATTCCTGAGGAAATTCCTCTGGGTAACGATGCTAAGGATTATAAGCTTTTGTCTGACGCAGAACAGATCGGTTTTGACAAAGTGATTTCCTTTCTCGTGTTTCTAGACAGCCTCCAGACAGCAAATCTACCTAATTTTGCCGCCTATGTTACGGCACCGGAAGTAAACCTCTGTCTTACGGTTCAGACTTTCCAGGAAGCCGTCCACTCCCAGTCCTATGGTTATATCCTGGACACTGTGGTTACAGCCCCTAAAAGGGACCTTATCTACAACTACTGGCGTGAAGATGAGTTTTTGATGAATCGTAATATGGTGATTACCTCTATCTATGAGGAATTCTCTAAAGATCCGAGTGAAGACAATTTTCTCATGGCGCTGATGGCAAATTATATTCTGGAAGGAATCTATTTTTATTCAGGATTTTCTTTTTTCTATGTGCTGGCCCGCCAGGGGAAAATGTGTGGAACAGCCCAGGAAATTCGATATATTCAAAGGGATGAGCTCACGCATCTCGTACTCTTTCAAAATATCTTTAACACCCTAAAAAAGGAGAGGCCTGAGCTGTTTACGGGGGATGCTGAAAACCGTCTGCGCTCACTTATGGATAGCGCGGTTGAGAATGAGATCAGCTGGGGCAAGTATATTATCAAAGACGGCGTTCTGGGTCTTACCGATGAACTGATTGACAAATATATTCGCTATCTGGCTAATCGTAGACTGAGTGCCATTGGAATGGAAGCGCTCTATCCTGAATTTACCAAGCACCCCATGGAATGGGTTGAGGCTTTCTCTTCCGTCAACGAGATCAAAACCGACTTCTTCGAAGCCAGACCATCAGCCTACTCCAAAGCCTCCAATGTAGATTGGGATGAGTTGGAGTAACTATAAAAGAAGGAAGCAGAGGAATAGGTTGGAAAAAGGCACTAGAAGAACTATCGGAACTATAGGAATCATCGGAATGGGACAAAGGCAATGGTGAGTTCTGAATCTGTCATTCTCCAATTCCCCTTCCCCGTCATCCTCCAACTTGATCGGGGGATCCATCTTCATTCTGTAGTTCTATGGTTCCGATAGTTCTTCTAGTTCCTTCTTTCTGAGGGTTTTGATTTTTTAATAGATTCCGGATCGGGGCGCGCAGTAGTAAAGGAGACATTAAACCATGAATATTGAAATTGCTTTTCGGGATGATGGGGTTCGGGAACTTTATGCTGGGGCTGGAGTTCAGACCGGGGAGTCAGCTGGATTTGACCTGGTCAGTACCGAGGATGTTTTTTTTGAGTCCTCAGGAGATTTCAAGCTGATTGACCTCGGCGTGGTGATTCGCGTTCCCGAAGGATTCCATTCCCTATTGATGCCAAGAAGTTCTACTTTTTACCGCTATCGTATTATGCAGGCCAATTCCGTAGGGCTGATCGATCGGGATTATTGCGGGGCCGAAGACTGGTGGCGTATGCCTGCAGTATATCTGGGGAGAGAACCATTGGAGCTTCCTCGTGGGACGCGACTGGCTCAATTCATTCTACAGAAAACTTTTCCTATCGATGGTGTTGAGGAGTTTTCGCCTGAGGATACGTCTCGTGGAGGTTTGGGTAGTACAGGCAAATGAAGATTGTCGGTCTGCTTGGGAATTACTTCAGACCCAAGCGCTTAGGCGCCCCGTCTCCTTTTGGAGCCTATTACCTCAATAAAGACTATGCGGACTCCTTCGCAGACCTTGGGGTATTGCCTATTTCTGTGCCCTATCTTCGTAACCGGGCGCAGATAGAATCATTCTTGGATCAGATCAGCGGCTTGGTCATGACAGGTGGTTTTGATATTCCTTCCAGTTTTTTTAATGAGGAGGAACTCTCCGGTGTGAAGTTTACCTACGACCCCGAAAGAACGGAGTTTGAACTGCAGCTTTTGGAACACTGTTCCCAGCGAAAGCTTCCCATTTTTGGGATCTGTATGGGCCTGCAAATGTTTAATATTTTTCGAGGTGGAACCCTGATTCAGGATATTCCCTCACAAGTTAAAAGCAGCTTGGATCATAGCCGATCCAGTGCCGATCCCAAGGTTTTGGCCCATGAGGTCAAGATTCAAGAAGGGAGCCGTCTGCACCAGATCATAGGAGCCCGCGATATTGAAGTAAATTCATCTCACCATCAGGCCATTGGTCGACCTGGCGAGGGACTTAAGGTGACCGCGCGCTCAAGCGACGGAGTAATCGAGGCTCTAGAGTGCGAATCCGGCCTATTCCTAGGGGTGCAAGGCCACCCCGAGTCCCTACAATACAACGACTCAAAACAAGCCAACCTATTCGAAGATTTTGTAAAAAGGCTGTGAAAAAAAAAGAAGCCAGAAGTCAGAATGAAGATGAAAACTTTTCCGACCATCTTGCTCTTTTCTTTAATTTCCTCTTCTCTTTCCCCATTCCGATGATTCCTATCTTTCCTTCTTCTCTCCCCCCTTTTCTGTTATATTTGTCCTCCAATTTTCTGGCCTGAAATAATGCGTAAAAGAAGGTAAGTATGACTGATGAAAATCCACCCGAACCGGAACTCAAACCTGAGCCTGAGCTTGAGCCTGATTTACCCAAAGCCGTGGAACCTTCTCCAGTGGAGTCACCTGCAGTAGAGCTTCCTTCTCGTCTCGAGCCTTCAAAACTGAGGGGTTTGACTACTTTGGTGTTTTTGGTAGTCACTCTAGGTTTTGCTCTCTCATTATCTATGCGATCTGGCCGAGGTTCTCTGGGTGATGATGGGGCAGCTCCCTCCTTTTCAGGGCTGTTTGAAGGGGTTGTACAGGATAACCGCGATGGAATTGCCGTGGTCAAGCTTTACGGAGTGATTCAGACAGCATCAGAGCAAGGTGTTTTTGGAATGCAGCAGGGTTCTGATCTTACGGTACAGAGGTTGAAAGAACTGGGTGAAAAACCTAATGTTAAGGCCGTTGTTTTAAGGATCAATTCTCCGGGAGGAACGGTGGGTGCCTCTCAGGAAATTCATGCACAGGTGCAAAAACTCAAAGATAAGGGCATCAAGGTTGTGGCCTCTATGGCGGATGTTTGTGCTTCCGGTGGCGTCTATGTGGCTGTAGCAGCAGACAAAATTGTTGCAAATAAAGGTACGGTGACGGGCTCCGTAGGAGTTATATTTTCCGTTCCAAACTTTTTTGAGCTGATGGAGAAAATTGGTGTCTGCCACATTTCACTATCAAAGACAGAGGGATCGTTCCCAATAAGAGGATAACTAAGCATAAGAAGTTAAAGTATTATATGAGCTTCTACTGGTGAATAGAAATACAATTCTAACAACCTTTGCTTATAACTAATAGAATATCTATAGTGTTTGTGTTGGTTCTTATTCTCCAGCATGGATATAGCACAGTTATGAGCAAAACCCTTTCCCTTAATGCTCCTCAACTCGACCAGGCCAACCTTGCCCTTGACCGGGCAACGG
>CAZRLV010000152.1:1919-8143 GCA_964600955.1 uncultured bacterium | reverse complement strand
TGATCCATTGCACGATTTCTTACTCATTTGTTTCCCCCATTTTTTAGCCTAGTCTGCCTATCCTAAACGAAAATCAATCCAGAATGAATGCTTTTGTGCAACCTACTCCAAATCGGTCTGAATACCGATATTTAGGGCTAACCTGGGCCTTTCTCAAGGTCGATAGTCCTGCTGAGTTGAATAAAATGGTTGATTGAAAAGGAGTTCAGAACCATGAGTGCGGTCCCTAAACCAGTCTATAAAAAATGCTCAAACTGCAAGATGTCCTATGAGCATAAAAATGAATATGAATCCCTGACTCCTTTTGTGGGTATTATCGAAACTGGTAAATACTCGGATCATAACCTGGAGCTTAGAAACTGTACCTGCGGTACAACTCTGGCCACTTATTACCCCAAAGACCTTCCTGTAGACGGAAAAGAACTCTGGATTCTAGATTCCAAGAAAAAAACCCGAAAAAAAGCCCGCACCAGAGGCCCCGGTAATCCAACACTACCCAAGATGAAGAAGAAAGTAGGATAAATCAAGAATCAGAGGAGTGGGGAATCCAACTCTATTTCATTGTTCCCATTGCTTCCTTTGATCCTATTGTTTCCTCTTCTCATTCCCCACTACCTCGAATTCCTGAGTTCTTGAATTCCTCGATACCTTACTTATCCTGTCCTATCTCCTGAATTCTCTCCCTCATCCCCCTCAGCCTCACAACCTATCTCCTCCTTAAGCAAATAAACTCCCAGATAGAAAAACGGGGTATCTGCGAGAGCAGAGCTTGAAGAGATAGGAATGAAACATTAAGACCATTAGATCACCGATGGTTTTGATATTTGGACCCAATCCATCCACGATAAACAAAATAGAAAGAATGCAAACCGTGTCTACAATCTGAGACAGAAGGGTTGATCCGCAGTTTCTAAGCCAGGAGGTAGGCAATCATGGAAGCCACCACATTGGCGATCATGAACCCATACACGGCTTCATATGCGACTTCCTTACCCGCCCATAACTCTACACTAATTTCATTACAGGTGAGTGTTGCATCATTATAGGCACAGAGGGCAATCCGACAGGAATCACAAAGGTCCAAATCCCTGGAATCTCCAGCTTTACAAACTTCGTAATACCTACGATATTCCCAAGAACCAAAGAGGTTAGGAAATGCCACTCTACTCTATCGCTCTACCTATGCTAAAATTCAATTGTGACACAAGTTGAAGCCGAGTGGTGGGAATGGCAAGGGGAAAGGGTCCTCTGTACCCTTTGCCCCAAAGCCTGTCGCTTGAAAGATGGACAGAGGGGTTTTTGCTATCTGCGCCACCGCCAAGGCAAAACTCTTTTCACGGACGGATACGGTACGACCTCTGGCGTAGCCGTAGATCCTATCGAAAAAAAGCCCTTAAATCATTTTCTCCCTAAAACCAAAGTTCTCTCGCTTGGTAATATGGGCTGTAATTTAGCCTGTCGCTTTTGCCAGAATTGGAACATCTCCAAGGCGCGTGAGACACCGGTTCAGAAGGTTTCAACCCATGATGTCCTAAACTTGGCCCGACGCTATCAAACTCCTTCTGTAGCTTTTACCTACAATGATCCAACGATCTGGGCCGAGTTTGTGCGTGACACTTCCTGGGTTTTGAAGGAAAATGGGATTCACCCCGTCCTGGTCACAGCAGGCTATATTGAACCTGAGGCCAGAAAAAGCCTCTATGAGCCCATAGCCGCCATAAATTTTGACCTCAAGGCATTCACCGAGGAATTCTACTTCAAACTAACCAATTCCAGTCTCAAAGATGTTCTCAATACGCTGATCTACACTCGTGAACATACGAAAATCTGGATGGAGTTGACCACTCTCATCATTCCCGGAAAAAATGATTCCGATGAGGAAACCTCTGAAATGCTGGACTGGATCGCAACCTATTTGGGAAAGGAAACCCCTCTGCATTTTACGGCCTTTCACCCAGACTGGAAAATGCGCGACATCCCCAGGACTCCGCTGGCTACTCTGCAAAGAAAATATGCGCAGGCCAGAGAAAATGGTTTTCCCTTTGTCTACCTCGGAAACGTTCACTCCAACGAGGAACAATCCACCACTTGTCCCGGTTGCCAGACGCCGATTATTTCCAGGACCTGGCATGATGTGCAGATCCTTCAAGCCGGACTTCAGGGGCAGTGCCAGAAATGTCAGACCCGGATTCCAGGAGTCTACCGTTGAATGTCTCCTCAACAGCTCAATCATAGCGCCTATTTACTGAAGGAGTTTGACTCTGACCTCAAATCGGAGGATGCATCCATACGAAAGACTGCACTAACCTGTCTCATACGCCTCGGCTCGGGGGCTGAAATATTTGATTGCGTACATCTTCTGGCTCAGGAGGATCCAGACGCGGAAATTCGCTTTCTGGCCAGAAAAGCCATAGATAGACTCAACATCAAGGAACGCCCAGAGTTCAGGGAGGCTCGCATTTTAATCCGTCGTCTCCTGGAAAACCGCGGTGAAAAACGTAAGAAAGTCTATGAACGTGTTTTTTCTTCCGAGGACTCGTTTATGAAACTTGAGCTTCTCATTTCACTATTTAGCGACGAGGAAGCTAGAAAGGGTGCGAAATTTCTATGCTCCTTGCTCACAGGACTCATCTCAAGTGAAAAGGACCGCTCTCTGGTTCCAAGCTATGTAAAAGGTCTGGGGGTCTTTGGAGATGCTTCAGTCCTTCCCCTTTTACAACGCTGTCTTCAATCTAAAAATCCAAGAGTTGCGGCCAATGCCATTGACGCTCTGGAATCCCTTGAAGACGACTGCGCTCAAAATATGGTCTTGCCCCTGCTCTCACATAGCGACAACCGCGTACGTGCCAATGCCGTCAAATTTGTCTTTGGATTTGATCCCGAGCGCGCTGTTCAGGAGCTTGTGCGTATGTCTCAATCCTCCAAACCCTGGATGCGGATCTCGACTCTCTACTGCCTGCGGGTCATGGATTTTTCCGAGCGCAATCGTTTACTAATCCAGATGTTTCAAAAAGAGGAAGAGCCTGAAGTTCTCAGCGCCTGTTTGAAACTCATGACAGATCTGGAGCAAAAAGATTTTGCACTAGCTCTCCTTGAGAAATCCTCATCCTTCCCCGAATCTCTCAAATCAGACCTGAATACGTCCCTCGAGTCCATTATCAGGGCGGTTGGATTGAATCGAGATCAGCTCAATCGGGATCTGCGCAGTTTAGAGCGCCACGACTTGAGCACTCAAAAAGCCAGGGTTGAGACCGCTGAAAAGACCTCGCAGGATTCCTGGGTTAAAAGAGGACCGGAACGCAGAAATAAAGAGCGAAGGAAATCACAACCCTGGCTGACTTCCCCGCTACTGGCCCTCACCGGAGTGTTTTTCATAGTCTTCATTTTAGGCAGACTCGGTTTTGAGACCGGGGTTGTATCTAAGAGCTATACACTGGACAGTGTCAGTCGAGCGCGTAGCCTATCAACTCACGCTACCCAGTCCTTTTTCCTGGCGGAATATTTAAAAGGCCGCAAGCGATTTAAAGCCGCGCTTGAAAAATATGAAGAAGTGCTTGCCTCAAATCCCAAGCACCAGAAATCCATCCACGGACGCGAGCACTGTCGTTTGCAACTCAAGCAGACTGAGAAAAAGGTTTCGCAAAGATGAATCGTAAAGGTTTTCAATTAGTGGAGATTCTAATCGCTGGCGTTATCTTGGTGGTGGCCGTAGGTTCTGTCGTCGCGCTTTCTCTGACGGCTAGCAGCGGATTGCGAAAAAGTGCGGACGTCCTTTTCGCCGTGTCTCTGGCTCGTCTTTCCCTGGAAAAGGTCTTATCTCTTCCTTATAACGATCTGCTAGACGATGGAGCCCTCTACCCTATTTATGAAGCCGCATCAGGAACGGGCAGCCCACCGGGTCCCCTGTTTGAGAAATTTGAGACCGGAAATTCCAGCGCGACCCAATCGATTCGGGTAGCGGACTATCCTGACTTGAACCTACAGGTTGAGGCCTTGAATTTTCGCTACCAGGTGAATGTCACTGAACTCTCTCCCCCGGATGCACAGGCCATCAAACAGGTTTTAATTACAATTTACTGGGATAATAAAGGCAATACCTATAACTACAAGCTCATAGGCTTCTCCTCAAAAAGGTTCTGATGATGCAAAATCCAGGTAACAATAAGCGCCTCCACGGATTCACCCTGATGGAAATCCTTGTGGCCTCAAGCCTGGCTATAATTCTCTTCCAGGGGGTATATCAGGCTTTTTTTTCCACCCTAAACCGGGAAAAAGTCAATCAGGAATTTACTCAATCTCTGCTGGAAGCCCGTGTTTTACTCCTGAAACTAGAGCGCGAATTTAGTGAGTCCCGTTCCGTTATCTACCCCATCCTGGATGAACCAGCGACTCTGGTATCTTCCAGCTTCATTGTCTATAAAGATCGTTTCGGTCTGCTAAAAACGATCTACCATGAGCCAGAAACTGAGACAGTCCATCTGCTCACATTTGACATACGAGACGGAGGCGCCCTGGTAGAAGGATCTTTGGAACCAGGACCCGGTGGAGTTCTGGCTCCAAATAAAAAGCCCCACGTTCTGGGCTCAAAAGTGCAGGACCTACGTTTTACCCTAAATCTCGATCAAGGGGGAACCCTTCAATTTCGAATCAAAACGGGAGACTATTCTCTTATTGGCGGAACCTCCCTACTCAATGGATAGCTAGGCTTGTGAATATTCCATCTATAACTAAAAGATCGAGTCCATGGGCCAGATCGGGCAATGCGCTTATAGTCGTCCTGGTGGTGGTAGTCATCCTGGCACCCATTGGTTTTTTCATGATTGACGGGATGCGCCAATCGTCTTTCGAAACCCGTAGAATCTATAACTCTCTCGTACTTGAACACAGTGCACGATCGGGTATCCAGGCTGTTTTTGATCAGGTGCGTCAGGGGGATTTCAGCTCCGGGCCACATGAGGCCAGTGTAACCGAGGGGGTCGGCTACCGTGCCTATATGGATACTACCGGTATTGGTTTAATCGGGCAAAAGATCTGTCAAATCTATTCCAAGGCGGTGGGAGACGGCGGCCAGGCGCTTTTGATTATTCTCACGGTAGAAGTCTATCCACAGTCGGGTTCCTTTTTACTCATGCCCCACTCTTATTTCGTGATTCGTCAGGATGTGGATATTGAAACCTATAATAATCGCGCTTCCCTGCTTAATTCTCGTGAAGGCCTGCAGGAAACCTTTGTGGAAAACCTTAAACTAGAAGGCAGTCTCAGCCCTCTTGAATATGAAACCTTGCTTAAAAAATTAAGAGAAGACCTTCCAAAAAGCACGCTGAAAGAGGTTTTTAATGAGGAAATTCTACCGGAACTACTGGCTCAAAAGGCAGGATTTTGAAGGGAAGAAATGGGAGGAAGGAACTACAGAAATCATCGGAATTGGGAGCCAAATTCCGTCATCCTACGACTTGACCGGGGGATCCATCTTCAACTCTCATCTTGTCTTTACCTACCTTTGATTCCTTTAATTCTTGATTCTTCAGTCCTTGACAAGCCCTTGGCTTGATTTCAAGATGGTTATAAGGGGTTGAGTATGAAAGTTTTATTTTTAATTGGATTTAGCCTGGTTTGCTCCTGGTTTTCTGTTGGCGAAGCGGCTGAGAATGAAGAGCGGCGCAAGTATTTGGAGTTGCGTGATATCAATTATGATTTCGCTCAAAAATACCGTGAATATCTGGAGTTGCGGGCCAGCGGCAACCACCGCGAGAGCCGCAAGGCTGCCAAAGCCTTTAAAAAACGTCTCAATTCCTATCTGCTAAGAGTCCCAAGCTCTGAAGCTCTACAGGACCCCAATGGGTACTACTCCAGTCCTAAGCGTTTTGGTTTTAACCCATTACTTTGGAAGCCCATCAATGACCTATATAGCTCCAAATCATTCGTGACTTCGGGAGGTAATCCCGGAGCCTTTACTGCGATTGATGAAACCTCGGTAGCTCCCATCCCAGTCGACCCTGCCCCCTCCGGCAGTTCTCCTGTGGCTTCGGAGCCCGATTCCATTCAAGATATCAATGCACAGGGGCTAAGGATAAATACAGCCAATCCACTCAGTGATTCTTCGCCTTTATCAGCCACTCCAAATACAGCAAGCTATGCGGGTCTTGATGCTGAGGAGGGGGCCGCTCCCATGCAGGAAATCGCCTCGGCCGATGAGCTGGATCTTCCAGCGGACCCGGCGGACC
>CAZRLV010000152.1:0-1887 GCA_964600955.1 uncultured bacterium | reverse complement strand
GTTTCCCCAGGGCAGTTCGTCGCTACACTCGTGGGACTGGGATTCTTGCCGATGGTCTGGATACCCTTGAAACTATGCTCCAAAACACTCACACCCTGATTGCTAGTGGAAGCCCTGATTTGCAAACCCTGGCGGAACATCGCCGTAAAATCGAGGAGGGAATGGGAAAACTACAGCATATTGATAGCATCTTGAGCCGCTTTCGACGGCGGTTGGGAGTTGCCGCCAAGTCTAATGAGCTTGACAGTTCGGACTTGAGAGAGCCCACCCGCATTCATAGCGAACTCCACCGTGAACTCCTGCTGCATGTTGAAGCATTCGAAAACATGCTGGAAAAGTTGGGTAATCCTTATGATCACATGACTGACGAGGCCATTAACCACAGCTTTATGGGGGCTGCCGAAGCTCTGCAAAACTCAACCCTGCATCGCCTACCTTCCTCTACCATCCCAATTTCACGCCCTCGCTTACGAAGCGGTGTGCCTCGTATAGGCGAACCTTCGGCTCAAACCATAGAAGCCGGTACGGGTCAAAGCGCAGAGCAAGGATCACAGTAAGGTGCAAAGACAGTTCTTAGCCTCAAATGCTCTCTACCTATGAATCTCAGCCAAACTCGAAGTCGCTTTAATCCCTTTGTAGCCAGCCTGTGTACGGCCCTCTTTCTCTTGTTCATTTGGAATCCCCCTTATCTTGAGGAGCTCTTTTTTCTCTATGAAGACAGTAAACTGGCTCTGAAAAACCGGATTTCAAACCCAAAAAACTTCGATGAGATTGTTTTGATTGCCATCGATGATGAATCCCTTTCGAGGGTCCCGCAAACCTGGCCCTGGAACCGGCGCATAATGGCCAAAATGGTAAATCTTTTATCCCAGGCCGGGGCCAGAGTTATTGCCCTGGAAGGGTACTATCAGTCTCCGTCTTCCAGTGATCCTTTACAGGATCAGGTTTTTTCACAGGCCTTGAAGCGGGCTGGTAATGTTATCTGCCAAAACCGATTTCACCGTTTCGTGAATCATCAAGGAGTTGAAAAATGGCAAATTTCCCCGCCGATACCCAAGGTCTTGCGTAGCGTAGCTTCAAGCGGTTTTATTGACTATAGGCGCGACGGTTTCCAGCGTGCCCGCGAACATTCAATTCATAAAAAAAATCCTCAGGGGGAAGAGTGGAACTCATTCGAGCTAGAATCCCTGCTGCATTTCGTTGCCAACCCCTCGGAGTTTGAGAAATCACTTCTGGAGAAATTGCGAATTAAGGATCACTGGGGCGTAGATCGCTTCAACAAGTTAACCGTGGTGAACCAATTTAAGCGCGGTCAATATGACCCCACTGCCAGTCCATTTCAAACGGTTTCATTTGTTGATGTGCTTGAAGGTCAAGTCAATCCGGCTCTTTTTAAAAATCGCCTGGTTTTTATCGGTTCCATCACCGATATGGATCGAGCGGCAATACCCACCCTTCTTGGGCTGCAGTTGCCTGAGATAGTTCTTTGCGCCAATCAAACAGGGAATATTCTGCACGGGGTCATAATGCAGACCCTGGATCCACACTGGCAGAACCTGGTACTTGCTCTGGCTTTTCTGCTGGCTCTGGCAAGCACCACTCTACTGAGTCCCACGCGCTACGCATTCTGGCTGGCAGTCTTGGCCCTCCCGGTTCTGGGACTGGATTTTCTACTCTTTAGCGAGGCCTCTCTAGAATCCCGCCTTTTAAGCCCACTACTCTACCATTTGGGGGTTCTGTTCGGACTCAGTGCCATGAGTTATTTTTCTGAGCGCAAGGAAAAGACCCATATTCGTAATGTATTCTCGCATTATGTTACCGCATCTGTGGTCAATGAAATCCTCAAGGATTCGCGCTCATTGAAGCTCGGCGGTGAACGCAGACAAC
>CAZRLV010000151.1:0-8149 GCA_964600955.1 uncultured bacterium | reverse complement strand
TCCTTCCTGACTCCTTGAATTCTTGCCCTATCTCATAGACAGCCTTTTATGGGGTGGTTATACTTGTTCTTCATGAGAAGCCTATTATTTTTAGTTCTGGGTCTGAAGCTCTTTGCTTTTACCGAAGCGGATTTAAAGCACGCCTATCGGCAGGGTGATTATCAGCTTATCATCAGGCAATATCAGAAAAATCCCGGATTCTTTCACTCAGCGACACGCTTGAATATTGCGGCCAAAATTTTCCATGACAGGCAGGAATTGGGTTCAGTTGTGCGGGTTTGTGCGCGCTCGGTTCAAATACGCTTGCGTGGCCCTTGTCAAACTTTGTTGACTCAGATTCGCAAGCGTCACCCCGAACTTTATCAGCGTGAATCCGGTTGGTTTTTCATTGATCAGGGAGACCCGGATTCTGCCTTTCCTAAATTTTATGGTTTGTCTCGTAAAGAGCCCAGCAACCCAAACTACCATCTGGCTCTGGCTCGAATTTTTCAGCAAAAGAGGCGCTATGATTTCATGCGGGAGCAACTTTGGTTGGCCAGTAATGCAAAGCAGGCCCAGTCTTTGGTGCGATGGTTGAAGCTGATTCGTTCCCGATTGGAAGCTTCTCTAAAGAGCCCTGACAAAGTTTCCGTGGCCAGCAACCCTGATCCCTATTACGATGTGGCATTTTTATCTCAGAAGGGGTCGCACCCGTACGTGAAGCCCTTGATTGAGGTTTATCGATCCTGGGTTGAGGACTCGGATTCTGTGCAGGATCGATTGCGTCTGGCAAATCTACATTTGATGCTTTCCCATTATCAAAAGGTTGAGTCCCTGATTGAGAAAATTAAAGCCGAGGTCAGGCATCCTTATTTGGTTTTAAGTCTGGAGTCGTTGATATCGAGACTAGAGATGCGTATGCGACGTCGCGTGAAACCAACACCAAAGGCCTCTAGTGCTTCGTCTACAAGCCCTTCCACGGCTCAGTTGGTTGAAGCCAAAATCACGGCTGCATCTGAACCCAAGTCTTCTGAGATCACAGACCCAGGATTGGCATATTTTGATTTTAGTGAGTTAGAGCACGCTACCCTTGAGGATTTATCTCCCTTTGTAGAGCTGCATCGAGGTTTTTCCTTAAAAATTTCCAGGGTGCGCAGTGAAGAAGAGCTCCGTTGGGTCTATGAGCAGGTTCGAGAGAAATTTATGGAAATGGATAGCTCACATTTGGATCCCAGCAAACATCCAGTGGAAGCCTATTTTCAGACTCCAGACGGAAAAGAGTTTGCCGGGAAGTTGGAGGAGCTAAGGCAACGAGCTCAGGCCGAAGATCAGGAAAACGCGCGCTGGTTTTCTGGGGAAGTGCAGCGCTTGGATTTGGAGCTGCGACAGGCTACCGGCAAGGAGGAGCGCAAACGTGTTTTAAGGCGCTATTTTTATCAATGGAAGCGAATTCGCGAAAGCGACTATACAGACCTGAGGGTGCGCGGGGCCTGGGAAGCATATCTTGACAGTCCTGAAGGAGGGCGGCTCCTACGTCGCATGGACAAAGAAATGCAAAGCCTTGGACTCAAGAATCCAGAGATCCCATTTACACCGATGAGAAGGTATTAGGGTAGGAGAAGAGATTCAACCACGAAAAACACGAAAGGTTGAAGAAGGAACTATAGGAAGCATCGGAATGGGGAATAAAATACCGTCATTCCACGGATTGACCGGGGGATCCACTCAAAAGGTCGTAAAATGTCTTTATTCTGAATTCTGAATGCTTGATTTTACGATCCTGGTATTTCAGAATAGCCTGGTGGGTAGCGTTCGACTTCATAGACGCTGTCATCCATAATGGGAACATTGATTTCTTCTTTGAAAAAGCTGATACATTTTTCTATGGCTGTGTCACCTGTTGGCCCTGGAATCGGCATTAGAGTCTTGTCGCAATGCAGTGTTAAAACCTGAGGAGGGAGCATATGCTTCCAGCGTACGGTAGCGGGCGATCCGGTAATTTCCTGGATCAAGGCTAATTTGGTCATCAGTTTTTTGCCTGAATCCACGTTGGCAGTGTAGTAGCGAAATGAGCCACCCGAAACCGGGTTGTCCAGCTCCATAGCCTCATAGCGGTTTGAGATGAGCGAGGTCATGTCTACTGCTATGCAATTGAATTTGAGAGCAGTGGATGGTTGTGAGGCACAGCTGGATTCTGAATTAGTCACCTTTGCCGTAAAAATGGAGTTTTCGTCGGGTCCTGATAGGTGGGCTGTCGAGTAGCGCAGGTCATCTTTGGCCAGACTATTATTGATTTTCATACTCAGGGCACCCAGCTTTCGTCCAACCACAGTGCGGTTCATGAAGAGGCCAAACTCCTTGGTTCTGGGGGGTCCCTGATCCATTTCCAGCTGGGAAAATAGTGGATCCTGAAGTGCTGTCCTAATCTTTCGGATATGTGGATGCACGGTCCAGGTTTGTGCCTCTGTTCCCGAACCTACGGTAATTGCATCTGAAACCGGACCATTGCGCAGGGCCAGCATAAGATCTGTTGGGTCAGGGTCAGTAAAGTCAACTGGGTCAAAGCTGGCATTATAAGGAAGTGACACCCCCAAGGTGGTAAAGAGAGTCTCCAGGCTGGTAATTAAAGGCGCGTAGGTTGAACAGAAGTTTAAAACGTCTGGGTCTGCATCGCATTCCATGATGGATTGATCACCGGCTGAGATTGAAAATGCGTCACCGGCTGTGCCTTCATAGTCAGTTTTCATATAGAACTGAAAGCGTCTGCCATCAGTCAGCTCGAGACTAAGGGCAGCCTGGGTCAGGGCCCGGTTGCCATAGCCAGAAACATCCTGTGGGGCCGTACGGTTTGCATTCATCGGAAGGGTTCCAGAGAGGGCAAGGCTGACAAACTTTCTCTCTGCCGGTCCTGTGGGAAAAAGCAGGACAAAGGGCCAGCGTTTAATGGGGTTGTCTTCAGGGGGCAGGGCCATATATTGAGGTCCCCAGGGGGCTCCCCAGGAGGAGACTTTATTACCAATGGGGCTATTCTGGTAATAATCCACCAAATCCTCATTCACCTCAAGTCCCCTTAGCGGTGTTAAAGTGACGGGTATGGAAAACATGGAGTTCGGTGACAGAGCAAGGCTGGCTGGAACCGGCGGCACCAATCCCTGGTTCAAGGTGTTCCAGACACGGGTTGATAGAGTAACCCCATAGGTTAGTTTGTGGCGGTCAAACTGATAGAAGCGGTAAACAATAACACGGTTAAAAAGTAGGTTTAAGCCATTTTGCGGCAGAGTGATTCTACCTCCGGGAGTGGGGATGAGGTAACGGCCTTTGGACCAATGAAGATCACCGACCCCCGAGCTCAATCTTGGGAGTAGATCCGCCTGAATAGGAAGATAGCGGGCCAGTCCATTCTTGATATAGCTCAGACTATCCTGGTCGCTCTCATGGACACGCGTCAGCAGGGGGCCCAGATTTTCTGTTTTGGGAATGAGGATGAAAAAACAATAGCTGTCATCTGAGTTGAGTGTGAGATTACCGGAATCATCAAGATAGAGACTATGGTTGCCCGCAGACGAAGGATCGACTTCGTCTAGGGTTGAGGGGTGTTCATAAGGAGTATTACACTGAACCTGATCTGTCTTATAAAGCAGGCCCCCGGTCATTTTTAGCGCGGAGTATGACATAACCATGCCTGAGGGGTGGGTGGTGATGTCTTGCAAGGTGACCCCGCGAGCTGGCATCTTGGGGGTCTGCCCGTTGCGTGTGCCATTGGCGGGACTAAAACTGGAGTCCCCATAAGTTTGAAATTTAGGATCTGTGGCTCCCAGAGATATTTTGGAGTCGAAGTACTGCTCAAGGCTTTGATCCGTTCGTTGCGTGGGGCTGCCGCCGCCTCCCGAAGGATAGTCGGTTTGATCCTCCTGAAAGAATAGATCCAAGACCTCGCGGGACAGGGTATGGGCAGTGGTCGGCACCATCATATTATAGAGGGGAGAGGGGCTATGGTAGTCGCGCATATCCGTGAGTTCCTGTTTCTGCCAGGTCACATAAAGTGCGTCGCAGGCACAGAGCAGCGACGGTCTACCCAATGCCAAAATAGTCAAAAGAATGAAAAATTGCAGACGTTTCATGGTTACGGTCAGTCCAGTCTCCTCAGATCGTTGGATCGATCCTGAATTTGGATGCCTCCCAGAGGATTCATACTCAGTGGTACATGCAAAACTCTACGATTTTCTTCCATGTCTATGGCGACTACCGTAAGCCAGTATTCGTTGCTTTTTCTAAAGGAATGAATAATCTGGAAGTTGAAGACCAGTTTTCCATTGATGCGCCGGGTTTCTTCCGGACGTCGGCTCACCTCCATATCCTGGGCTTGTTTTTGCAAATAGAACTCATCCAGGCTTGAATCATAGCCATTGTAATCCGGGTTTGGGGCGCTATCAAAAGCAGGATCGTATTGATCTTTGTCCGTGATGCGTACGATGACTCGCGAAAGTGGGTAGTAGAGAATAGATTCAGAGCGGTCTGAACTTAGGTCATAGCCGAGATTTCTATCTTTAAACCAAAATGGCAGATTATCTTCTACAAAAATCGTAAACCGATAGCGAGTGCGCTTTTTTCCATTGATTTGATCGTCAAATCGAAAAAATGACTTTCCATTTTTATCCCTGTAATCGTTTAGATCCGGCCCCCAAACCAGATCGTTATTGATCCAGTCCCCGTAACATCGTCCACTTCCCTGACAGCCCCCTGTTCCGGGGTCCACAAAGGCTAGATTTTTAGTGAAGTCCACACGCCGCAAGAGTTTGTAGAAGTCGCCCCCCCTTGCTGGATTCTCTTCATTGTCCAGTCGGGTTCCCCAGTCCACGTGCTGTCCTGCCATCAAATTATTGGGTAAGCCAGCTAATCCTGAGACAGCCGTATCATATCTAAAGACGCGGACCCAGATATTGGGACGGACTTTGTCACGAATCAGATGGAAACCACTACCGGCATGATCCGACTCCAGCCAGCCCTCAGTTTTGTAAAAATCATATTTCTCATGACCGCCGCCACGAATATTCATCATTGGAATCGCAAAGACGGTAAAATGTAACGAGGTTAAAAAAAGAGTTAAGACGAAGGTTTGAAGTTTCATTTTTCCATGAATCCTTATTCATCTAAGCATAAGAGAAATTCTCTCAGGCTACAAGCCATCAGAAAAAGGTGGTTCTGGACTCTCCCGCTTTTTATTTTCTTTTGCGCCGAGGTTGCACCTTCAGGTTCCCCCGCAGTTGTAGATTTATCTACAGTTTTAGAGTTAATGCTGGCTTCTCCAGATAAATCTGGTCCAGATTTTTCGCAACGTCTCAATATTCTTGAGGATGATTTCTCTAGAGCCCAAAAGGAAGTCCTTGAGCGCAATTTATTTCGGGGTTCATCTGAAGGTAAGGGATCTATTCGAACGGATCGACTTAAAAGAGAACTTGAAACCCTCGTCGTTAATTACAGGCAAACTCTCGCCCGGTTGGAAAGGCAATTTCAAGATGAGGTTTACACAATCTGGGAAAAGCCAGTTCTGGCAACGGCAGTGGACAGAATTTTTCAAACCATGAGCAAGGTTCATCCGATAGGATTCAAGTCTCCCACGATGAATTCTAGTTCAGATACAAAATGGAGCCTGGACTTACTGAGTGGATCGAAACTGGCTTCAAGGCCAGGACTTAGCCGAATACTTGCGCTTGATTTTCTAGAGCTTGCATTGTTGTCGCCTGAGAGTCTAAGACTCTATTTGATGAGTTTTAGGACAACCCTGCCCCTGTGGGGGGGGCATGGGTCACATGATTTGACCTTGGATCTGATCTCTGCTTTACAATTACTAAAAGCAAAGCCTACAGCTCAGGAAAGCCTGGGCAAAAAGCTTCAGGCATTGCGGCCCAGTAGTTTTCCATCTATTGATTTTGATAAAACCGCAGTTCTTTGTGAGCCCTTACTTTTTTTACTGCACCCGGCCATGGTCAAATTTGACTGGGTAGCTAATCGCTTTCGTGAGTCCTTGCCATCGTGTCCCATTCAATTTTATTCACCAAAGGTTATTAAAACTTATCTCGAAGACAAGTCTCTCAGCCATGTCGCAGAGGAGATATTTGAAATTTTTCTCAGTGCAGAAAGTTCGCAAGTTGCAGATGCTGAGCAGACCCAAAAAAGGCTCTGGCAGATTCGTTTGCAGATTTCTAGTCTTCGCGAAGCGCTACGACAAGAGTTGAATTTGGAGTATGTTTTTTTGGAAAACCTGGTCTTTCGTGGAAGAATTTTGGAGCTTGTTTCACGCAAACGCCTGATTTCTGGAACCTGCCCAGATCTCACCCTCCTGGCATTGAAAAGAATTTATGAAGCTGAGGGCATTTCCCTAAATGTTTACAGGCATCTTGAGCAGTCCCTGAAGCAGATTCTCGTCCTTGGTGCTGGGGCAGGTGGAAGTTCAAAGGCCACAACAAACAAGAATAAGCAAGAATAAGCAGGGGTAAGCAAAAACACTCAAGATTCGCATTCATTTAGCCGATAACAAAATAGGGGAGGTTTCGTAAATCGTGTTCTAAGGTCGTGGAGACCAGCGACCTGGGATCCTGGTTTGTAAGCGTTCCCAAGGCATTGGCTTAGAGTAGGACAGGGAGGTTCTATCGATGATTCAACAGGGACGTTGGACTCAGAGTCAGTGGATGTTAAGCACGAATGATCGGTATGTGCCCGTTATGATAATCCATGGTTTCAAGGGAAAGGGGAGCGCTCTGCATCAAAACGTAGGCTGCACTCATTTATCTCTTTTGCGCTCAATCTGGGCGGAAGCGCCAGTTCTTCCGGAGGGCTCCCCTTACGGGGAAGTCCTTGATGAGGACCTTAAACATCTCAAAAGAGGTGATTTAGGGTCTCGGCCCGGAGAGGTAATCCAGAACCGAAAATCTCCCACTCATGCTACACCTGTAAAGTCTGAGGTTCAGGCTTTAAGGGGAGAGATTTTGGTCAGGGTAACTGGTGCGTGGAAGTCGATAAATTCCCCGGTGACTCATAGGCGGACCGTACCGAAGCAGGTCGGGGTTTTTCTGAACCAGTTCAAGATCTGACTAAAGTCAGCCGGACCTCGACCTGCATCTTCGTGCCCTTACTTCATTCAAGCACTACCCGCTAATTTTGAAATATGCTAGGCTGATAGTTCGGCCTGGATGCGGTAATAATTTGCCCTAAACCTCAGAGGTTTCCATGAAAAATCTAGTTCTCCTGGTTCTTATGTTTTCTGTTTTTGTTCCCTCTGCAATGTGTACCTGGTCTGGCGGAGAGTATTTTGATATGCGCCTTGAAGATCTAATGCATATCAAGACCCGTGTAGCCTCTATTTTTCCCGAATCAGATCTTCTCGTGGGGGGGGCGATCTCGACGGTTTCTGAGAGTGAGTGGCGTATGCAGGGTGCGCGCAGATTGCTCCAGGACCCTCTAGCTCAGCTCCCCGGTGTTGTGACCTATCCGACTCTGGCCGGGGGACGAAATATTGCCATTCGCGGTTATGCTCGCAATGCCTCAGGTGGTGGATTTTCAATGCTTTTTGATGGGGTTCCCTTAAATTCCCTGACCTTTGCCTCGGTCTATGTGCGCTCAAATATCAATCTTGAGGTTCTCAAGGGTATGGAAATCATCCGAGGACCGGGTTCGTCTATCTATGGTAGCGATGCCTTTCATGGAGTGGTTTCTCTGAACTCTTATGACCCCAAAGAAGATGGGACCGAGGTTTTTGCATCCCTAGGAGACCATCGCTACCAGAGTCTAAGCGTACGCACCAGTCGTGATTTTGGCAGTGGACATCGCTTCAGCTCGGTTCTTTCAGTCAATGGACAGGGGGATCAAAAGCTTCACTATTCCAGTCGTTTGTTTTCAGGACGGGACCTTCAGCGTGCGGAAGAGTTTGAGGCGGGTAGCAGTCTTTTCAAGTTCAAGTTCAATCCCAAAGAGGATTTTTCCTGGGGCTTAACTCTTCTTTTCCATCAATGGGATGCAGATGAGGTTCCCGGAGCGAATCGATTGCTGGCCTTGGCTGAATTTGGTCCTGTGAATAATGCTATGGAAGGCGCGGGCCGCTTTGTTTTGGGGCGTGCTAAATTTTCCTGGCGCCTCAAGGATGGAGAGGATCTGGAGGTTCTCACCTATCGCT
>CAZRLV010000150.1:3728-8168 GCA_964600955.1 uncultured bacterium | reverse complement strand
CTTCCCTGGAGTTTTTTGCAGGCTGGCATTCGGGTGCCAGGTTCCAGGTTGCCTGCTATCGAGCTGACACTTTGCATTTTAGCCCTTTTGATCACCTATTCTTCAGCTTTACAGGATCCCCTCATTTGTGGATTTTTTTTATTGGCGCCTGGAATTTTGCTAGTTTTTGCCTATGAAGCAGAGCCGCGCTCAAGTAGCTCGCTGCCACTCTGGCCGGGGCGTGTAGATCGCGAGGCATGGGTCTCTGGAATCTTGGGGCTGTTGATTATTTCGCTTTGGAGAGACCCCTGGGCCTTGCCTCTGGCTCTGGTTTTGTTTCTGGGCCACTCAGGCGGCAAACCCCGCTATTTGTGGTTGCGTTCAAGAGGACAGCAAATAAAGGACCTGATTTTCTTTCATGCGTTTTTATTGAGTTCACTTTTCATTTTGTATCGCGGTGAAGCCGTCATTCCCTTTTTATTGGTTTCCGTGCTTCTTTGTCTTGCAATCCCTGAGGCTCCTCGGCCTCAGCCTGGGATTTCCGGTTTTTTGGCAATTTTGGCTTTTTCTGGTTTGAGTATTTCCCTTGAGTTTGACAGTTTTTCACAAAGAGCGACACTTTGGCATTTCTTTTTATGTACTCGGCTTTTGCATTTTTATTTGAGTCGGCGTCTGTGGATTCCCGCCGTTTTAACCGCCTTTGTCTTCTATTATGCTTTCTCGCGCCTCCCTGAAATGATAAAGCCTCTTAGTGGCAACAAAACCGGACTCCCATCGCTGATTAGTTTTGAATCCAAGGTCAGGGCACAACTGCATGGCAGAACATTATATAAATCATTATCTCTGGAAAAACTTTTTCCATCGAGTCTAAAAAACAAGACCTGGTTTCTGTTTGATGTTTTAGATTTTCAGGCCCAAGGAGATATTTATCCGCTCTATTATCTTAAGAGGAGTGAGGCCGGAGCATTGCCTGATTCTGCCCTTTTCCTCCAGGAATTTGAATCAGCCTATGCGAAACAAAAACTAAACCTGCTTCTTTCGAGCCGTCAGCCCAATTTTTTTGGGTTCGCTTTTCACGAGGTAATCAAGGGTGGACAATTCAGGGACTGGCTAAAGTTTTGGAAGGGCAAGGCCAAGGGAGGGTTCATGGTCTTTTCAGCCCATAGCTATCCTTCATCATCACTTCGGGGAGTTCTGGAAGGGTTTGATCGCTTGTTTCCGGCAGCCAGAGTCACCTTTTTAGGCCCTGTGACATTGGTTTACTCAGGACTGCGTCCAACACAGAGTCGAGAGATGGATATTGACTTGAGCCCTCGCCTTTTATTGAGCGGAGTACTGCGCTATATGCGCGATCGCAGCAGAGTGCATTTTGATCGAATGCGTGAAGAGCTTATTTTGCTTAAAACCCAGGATGCCCTGGCTTCCGTTGATGAGTCTTTAAATCATGATCGATGGAAGTCCCTGGCTTTATCTTTTTACCATCAAGAATTGGACTCAGCCGCATTGGAAATCCTGGGAACACTGAGAGAATGGGATAGTCTGAATCAAGATCTGGCGTATTTTGAAAAGGTTTTATCCGGGCAAGCCGAGTCGCATGCTTTTTTTCCAGGATTTGAACATTGGCTTAAAAACGGGACATTTGAACGAGGGGTACAGCGAACCCCATTTTTGAAAAAGATTTTTCAGGAACAGGCTTTCAGGGTTTACCCAAGGCTCAAATCCATATTGGGTTCTGATCTGGTTGAGGTTCCTGCCTGGTTGCGCTTATCCTCCCATCTGGCGCGGGGAGAAATTCATCAGGCGCATCACTGGTTAAAATCCAAGAATCTTTATCCCCGTACCCATCAGGAGTCCTTAATTGTTCGCCGTCTCTATGAAGAATTGGGAAACCCCAGGGCGGCAAGCTTCTATCAGTGGTAATGCGGGCTACCAAATATGATCTACTGAGATGCGGCTTTTATCTTCCATCCAGCGTATGGCTTCCTGGTAGCTGATTTTTTTCCTGGAGGCCATATCCAGAAGGTAATTGTCCATGGAAACGGCCACTTCCTGGGCTGCATCTCCCAGCAGTCCACCCAATTTATCCAAACCCTTGAGGTTTAGACAGGAGGCAATGCGTGAGTTATTTAGAAAATACTCCAGGGCGGGAATGCGCTGTGACTGGTGCATATCATTGACCAGACGAATATGGATCGAAGCTTGAAGGGCGTTTTGAAACAGTTTTTCATAGGCCTTGAGAAGCTTTTGAGGAAAGAGAAGCAGAATTTTCTCCAGGGCTTCGCGGGTCGAAGCCGCATTACATTCAACTAGAACCAGGGCTTGAGAGGACGCGAGTTGCAAGATAGATTCGAGGGCTTGGGATTCCGGTATTCGTGAGAGATAGGCCACATCCGGGTCTTCATGCATGAGGGCTTCAACACCGCTGCGGTATCCTTTGAGGTCCCTGCCGATCTCTCTTTGAGAAATCAGGGATTTATCGCCCTCAAGAGGAAACTCCACGCGGTCTTCGATGGTAATGATATTTTTGACGAATTGTTGGTTGATATGATTGAGCAGGCTGATACAACAGCTGGTTTTACCCGACCCAGAAGGGCCGCTGACCAGAACCAAACCATGCGGCAGTTTTGCAACATGGGCAAAAAATTCAGTCGGAAATTGGAGGCTTTCAAAATTGGGAACCGTCCCCGGTCCATAACGTAATACAGCCTCGACGCCCTTGGCCTGTCGAAAGAGATGAACTTTGAAGCGCCCCAGATCCTCAAAAGGAATGCTCAGCTCAAGAGTGCCCTGCTCATGAAAACTACTGACCTCGGCTTCGGAAAGAATAGGTGAAAAAAACTCCTGGATATCCTGAGCTGTGAGCGGGCGCGATGAAATCTGGCAGAGGCTACCTTCCACGCGCGTCATTGGGGGGCTTCCAATGCGTAAATGCAGTTGTGTTCCACCCAGAGTCACGGATTCTTTAAGAAGCTCCTGAAATCTCTGGCTTTGCTCAAAGGGGTAGTCTGACTTTTGAAAAAAACTAAAATCAAGGGTTCTTTCGCAAGGGCTGGCAGCCGCACGCAAAACCGAAGACGGGTGGAGGTTGGTTGGTTCCCGCAGAAGTTCTAGCACATCTTGAGGCCTGAGCTCTTCTCGACTGAGCAGGCTTGCTAGTGCCTCCGGGCGCAAGCGGTAGAGTTGGTTTAAGACATCCCTTGTTTCGCGCTCGGTGCCTTGGTAGATATAGTTCATCATGATTTTGGCCCCGAAAAACTCAGAGGCTTCTATGGTGGTTTCTGTCCAAAATCGTAGAGACTCAGATTTGTGAAACAATCCCTCAAGGAGTTCTGGAAATGCCATAATCCCAAGCTTTAAGAGGTGTTCATGAGCCCTTGAGCGCACAACCCAAAACTCGTTATCAAGAGCTTCCATCAGGATTGAAGTTCCACGTTTTCCCCCGATTTGACCGATAGCCTCCAGAGCCATGAGTCGAACCTCTTTGTTTTCGTGTTTTAAGACCGCCGCCAGTCCCGCCAGGGCTTGTGGTTGATTTAGATTTCCCAGGGTTTTGCAGAGCCAAAAAAGCTCTTCATCAGAGGCGGATGCGAGTTTCTCGGTCAGGGGAAGGACGCTCACACTACCAAGAAAGGTCAAGAGATCTGAAGCGTGTTTGCGGATATACCAGACGGGGTCCATCATACAGGGGGCAATGATGTCCACGGCAGATACGGTTTTGACTTTTCCCGCAATGGACATGGCCTGATAGCGTAGGTCCAGGTCGCGGGTTCGAATACATTCCTCCACAGCTCCCAAATGTTTCTCCTGCACGATTTCACTAAGAATTTGAGAACCCCAGTAGCGCACAGAGCGTGAGCCTGAACGCATGGCTTCTATCAAGGCTCGATGTGGCTCAAAGCGTGTGCGCATTAAAATCTTGGAGGCCTGGGCTCTGAGGGACCAGAGGTCTGAGTCCAGGGTTGCAATAAGATGGGGGATGATTTCGGCTGAATCAACCTCCCCGACCCCGCTCAGGGCATAGCTACGAACTTTTTCCTCATATTCAACCGAGCCTAGAATATTGGCGAAGGTTTGCAGCGCTCCCGGCCCGCTGATTTTGCCCAGGGTTTTAAAGCACCAGAAACGCTGGTCATCCGTACCTTCCCGAATCGCCTCTTTGAGAGCGGTGATGGCCTTTGAGCCGAGCTTGAGAAGGATCTTTGAGGCGGCCTTTCGAATACTCCAAAGCTCATGATTGAGCTGCTCAAGGGCAAACGGGATCACCTGGGGTGACTGAATCCGGGCCAGAGCCTCTAGAATAAATAGGCGTTCAGAGTGCTCTAGCTCAAGATACGCCTTTTCAAGAGGTTCAATGGCTTTTTCTCCGGCCATGGGCAGAATTTGAATCGCCCAGAAACGCAAATCCGGATTTCGGTCTTTAAGTCGTGAACTCAGTGCTGAAAAAGCAATTCCGGTCTCACG
>CAZRLV010000150.1:0-3718 GCA_964600955.1 uncultured bacterium | reverse complement strand
GCCGATTGTTTGCGCACAAGCCAGCTCTTGTGCTGAAGATTGTCCATATAGACTTCGAGGAGTTCGCGTCCCAGAGGGAGATTTTTCAGCGACTCAAGGGCTTCAAGATGTTTACCCGCATCATCCGTGGCAAAGATTTCGCGGACTTCCTGCATATTTGTTCCTGAATTTTGACTCATAGGGCTATTATAGCAGGAAGGGGGAGAAGAAAAGAGAAGAGATTGAACCACGAAAAACACGAAAGGCACGAAAAAAGAGGAAAGGTTATGAAGCTGAAGGCTTTTTGGTTTGGGGGGGGGATCGTTCTCATCACTTTTGCTTTTTTGGTTTTTGCTTTGTTTGAGTGTAGGAGCGAATTAAGGGCGGCTTCGCAAGATGGGCTCAAGGTGCGGCTTCTCGAGGCGCTGGTGGATTTTGAAAAAGGATTTTTGGACTGGAGTTTGAACGCGCGTAAGATGGTTTTAGAAACCGTGAAAAAACCGATGGTGCAGAAACTAAGCCGTCCAAAAGTCAGGAAGGCTTTTGCTTCCAAGCGTCGATCAGACTGGCTAAATCAGTCCATGCGAATTACGGTTTATACGGTTCGACAATCCAGGGGTGAGATAAAGCTAAGGCCCGTATTTGAAGATCATAGGCCGCGCCTGATCTGGGACAAGGTCTTGGAAATGCTGGCCAGAAATTCTTTAGAAACCACGGGTGAGCTGGATTCTGACTCGAAGCAGGGGGCCGGCAAAATGAAGGAATTGGCTTCTCTGGTTCTTAAAGGTACGGGGCTTTCAAGTCTTCAAAAACCGACCTCCTTTACAACCCTGGACTTTTTAGGAGAGCAGACCCAATTTTACTGGGATGTTCTCTATCGGCGCTGCCCGCAAAAAATCAGGGTAGAGAAAGGGTTAGAGCGCTGTGTCAAAGGGCTTTTTTTGGCAGAGCTGAGTCCGAGGCTTTTACTCAGGGACTTCTGGCAGCAGCAAGACCAAAGCGAGAGTGGACTGTCCTATGCTCTAATTTATTCAAGCGGGACCGGCGAAGGTAGGGCGGTCGAGTCGCTGTTTCCCTGGACCCTCCAGGATAGCTTCGCCACCGCACAGGCCCTGAGAAATTTAGGCTCTCGCGGCGTTCCTCAGGTCTACAAAGACCGGGACTCTCTGTGTATGCTCACAGCACTGAAGGGAGTAAGACAAGCCCACCTGACAGCTTGTTTGAAGGAAGGGATTTAAGAATCAGGAACTAGAGAATGAAGATGGATCCCCCGGTCAAGCCGTAGGATGACAAAAATAAAGAACTACAGAACTATCGGAACTAGAGAACTATAGAATAAGAAAAGAGCGGGAAGGTGGAAGCAGAAGGGGTAACTATTTTTTTCTTTTCCCCATTCCGATGATTCCGATAGTTCTTTAGTTCCGTTAGTGCCTTCCCCCCTCTTCTCTTACTTCTCATATCCAATCCGGCAGGTTTTGCATGGGTTTTGGAGTGGCGACAGGCTTGAGGGGGCTTAAGGGTCGGGTGTGGTTGAAAAATAGATGTTTGGACAGGGGCGGGAGGTGGAGGTCGGGTTGGCTCAGGGTTTTTGAGCGCTCCAGGCGCGCCTCTAAAATAGCGGATTCCAGGCCCTCTTTTTCCAGGAACTGCTGGATTCGAGCCTGAAATAGTTCCATTTTTTTAAAATGGGAACGTCTCAGAACCGCTGTAATTTTGGTTTTTGAGGGGAAGGAATTTTTTTGAAGGCGGGAATATTCAAGCAGAATACGGTTTTCTGCGTAGGCAAAATGATTTCCTATTCCTGAAATCCATTTGCGGGTGTTTAGCGCGTTTTTCTTGATTTTTAGGACCAGCTGTTTTTGATCTCTAAGACGGGGACTGCTGAGGTCCTGCTTCCAAAATTCTTGATGCAGTTCTTCAACTTCCTCAATGAGAGTAGCCGTACTTTCATGAACTTTACCCACCTGTGCGATAAGTAGAGAGGCCAGTTTTTGAATGAAAAACTCAATTCCTGAGGTTTCAAAGTTCAGGCTTTGTTCGAAATCCATCCACTCCGAATAATAAGGGGTGTCAAGAAACTCAGGAATGGCAGACTCGAGATCGCTGCTTAACGTACGCAGGGAAGATAGCTGGCGACTCATACGGGTACGAAGTAAAACCAGATTTTCAAGGGAGTTTGCTGTAAAGGCCTTCCATTGCTGGGTGCGGATTTTAAATTCCTTGAGGGTTAGGTCCGGTGTTTTCTTGAGAAAGTCCACATAAAATCGATGAGTCTCAAGACATTGACTGTAGACACCATAGAGGTTTTGAAAACTTTTTAGTCCGTAGTTGTGCAGGGTTCTAAGAGAAGCGTTCGACCGATCTACTCTGCGAGGAGGTGACTTTCTGGGTGGAGCCTTTTTAGCTCTTGTTTTTCCATTGCTGGATGCCCGCATATATTTTTGAAACCGTGAAACTCTTTGCTCTAGTGGGCTCTTGTCTTGAAGTAGGCGTTTTTCTCCCCCTTGCAGATTTTGAATAGCTAAAAAACTCAGCCAAAGACATAGTTGGATTCCAATGGGTTTCACGCTTTGGACATCGTTTATTTATGTGCATTTATTTATAGTTTTGTTTGAATCTCTCTGCGGGGGCTTGTGTAGGCTTCAATCGGTGTGATTTTGGGGTCGACACTGGTTAGTGGACGCATTGAGGGGCGTGGGTTCGACAAAAAAACACGGAAATGGAGGTCTTTTTGTCAAATCCCCCTAAAGAAAAGAAAAAAAATCCGACATAAGGGCATTGAAATCTTGCAATTTCTAAAATTGCCGATATGATGTCATTCTGTCAATCACCTACACGAACTAACAAGGAGCCTTCCGTGCGAGATATCCTTTAAGTAGTATTAGAAGAAAAAAAAGGACCTTTTCGGAGGTTCCTTTTTTTTTGCCTCAGGGATGGAGCTTTTCAAATCGATTGGCTCGCAGGGTGTCTTTAATGGTTGCCTCCAAGTCTGATCTTTTGGCTCTTCCTTTATGGATGGAGCGTATCACTCGATTTTTGTCAAGAATGAAAACGCTCGGTAGACTCTTGACTCCAAAGCGTTTGGCACCCAGTCCATTTTCGGTAATTGTGATGGGCCAATCTATTTCTGGATGAGAGGCCTTGTAGTTTTTCAGGATCTCGGGGGATTCCTTATAACTGATGAAATAAAAGGCCACCGGTTGATCTTTAAATTTTGAGCGTAGATCAACCATATCTGGTAATTGACTTTCGCAAACCGAGCACCAGGTGGCAAAAAACTCCAAAACAATGACTTGATCCTTAAACTGTGCCAGACCGTTGTAGAACCCGGTGCGAGTTTCGCTCAGGGTCAGGATCGGAAAATCAGGAGCCTGCATACCCACATCGAGAGCCAGCCCCAGTGTCCAATCCAAGGCATTTACTGTAAGTTTTTCCTGCTTTCCTAAATCTTGGAGCCAGGAAGGAAGAAAAGCGAAATAGGCCATTTTAAAAGCACAGCTTTGCTGTTTCATGCCAGCGACATCACCAGACTTGAAGCGAAAGATCGTGTCGATCCCTGAGCCAGCCTTAGGACGGATCACTGTGGTCTTATGCCTTTTCCCCAGTTGCAGACGCATTCCCTCAGCAATAAGGTCCTTACGAGTTCCCTGAATGACTCCTTTGGAAATGGTTTTGGTTCGTGATTTAAAACCAACATATTCTGGAAAACTGGATTTATAGACTTCCTCAGGACCTAATG
>CAZRLV010000149.1:0-8217 GCA_964600955.1 uncultured bacterium | reverse complement strand
CTTTGACGTGTAGAACTTTCATCTATAACACCTTACCGGCTTTGACCGGCGCATCGGGGACAGGCAACCTTTCGATCACCATGTTGGAGGGCTGCCAAGGTTTATAAGGTAACAAGGAAAAACAGTTCCCAAGGGCAACCGTTGCATAACGGTTGACTAAACAGGAGAGGAGAAAGACGGTCGGATACGAAGATCCTAATCGTCTTAAATGCGCTTTACGGCTTTGGGGGCTTTTCTTTTGGTGGTTTTGGTTATGGCTTCGTAAACGCTGGGAAAAGAGGGGCGTTTGATGTATTTTCCGGCTCCTTTTTCTACCTGTAATTGGCCATTTTGCCAGACGACCTTGCCCTGACTTACCGTTACAGCTGGGATACCCTTAACCTGCATACCCTCAAAAATATTGAAATCAATATTTTGATGGTGGGTCTCTTTGGAAATGGTACGTGTGCCTTCTGGGTCCCAAATTACGATATCGGCGTCAGAACCCGTCTGAATGGCCCCCTTTTTTGGATAGATGTTGAAGATCTGGGCTGTGTTGGTAGAGGTTACCTTGACGAATTCATTTTTTGTGAGTCGTCCTGTGTTGACCCCGGCATCCCATAGCACGGCTAAACGATCTTCAACACCTGCTGTACCGTTTGGAATCAAGCTAAAATCATCTTTTCCTGCTGCTTTTTGCATAGCCTTGAAGCAGCAATGATCCGTGGCGGTGGTTTGGAGGTTCCCGGACTGCAACCCTCGCCACAATGCCCTTTGATGATCCTTAGGGCGAAAAGGTGGGCTCATGACATGTGCCGCTGCGAATTCGAAGTTCTCGTTTCGGTAAACCGAATCATCCACCATGAGGTGCCCTGCCAAGACCTCGCCGTAGACCCTTTGTCCCTCATTTCTGGCACGGGTGATGGCTTCAAGAGCTTCACGACAGGATACATGCACTACGTAAATGGGCACATTGAGAGCCTGAGCTATGCGAATTGCACGGTTAGCTGCCTCTCCCTCAACCTCGGGAGGACGGGAAAGCGGATGACCCTCCGGTCCGGTAATCCCCTGCTCCTTAATCTTCTGCTGCAGATGAAAAACTAACTCACCGTTTTCTGCGTGAACCGTGGGAATGGCACCCAGTTCAATACAACGTGTAAAGCTGTTTACCAGAGTCTCATCATCGGCCATGATGGCGTTTTTGTAAGCCATGAAATGCTTAAAGCTGTTGACGCCATGTTCCTGAACCAGGGTGCCCATATCCTTTTTTACGGACTCGTCCCACCAGGTGATGGCCACGTGAAAAGAATAATCAGCCGCAGATTTCTGAGCCCATTCCCGCCAAGTCTGGTAAGCCTCCATGATGTTTTGCTGAGGGTTGGGGATAACAAAATCAATGATCATTGTGTTTCCGCCAGCCAGTCCGGCTGAGGTTCCTGAGTAGAAGTCCTCGCTGGCTACCGTACCCATAAAGGGAAGTTGCATATGGGTATGCGGGTCGATGCCTCCAGGCATGACAAAACATCCTCCGGCATCCACGGTTTCAGTCCCTGCAGGTAAATCCAGATTCTGTCCTACAGCCTGAATCACTCCGTCCTGACAAAAAACATCCGCCCTGAAACTATCTTCAGCTGTGACTACAGTCCCACCCTTGATGACTAATGATGACATGGAAACCTCCCCAAAGTTTGAAATTCCAGTCCAAGTTTATCATGAAATGGGTAAGCTATCCTTCAGTAATCATGGAAGATGGCAATTTTCTCATCTTAATTCCGACTTCTAACTCCTGACTTCTGAATTCTTCCTATAATCATGAGACATTCATGGGAGTTGGGGAGTATAATCGGATCTGCCGTAAGTTCTGGCGTGAAGGAATTGTGAAGGCATTTACTGGAAATAGGGTTCTGACTCAGATTGGTTTGGAAAAAGCCTGTATTCTTGTGAAGCAGGGGCGAGTTGAAGCCGTTCTCCCCTCTCTTCCTTCAGGTTTTACGGGTCCGGTGGAAGATGCGGGAGACTTAGTGATCCTACCTGGATTGGTTGACTCGCATGTGCATATCAATGAACCGGGCAGAACCGAGTGGGAGGGTTTTGAGACCGCGACTCAAGCTGCCGCTGCCGGCGGCATTACTACAGTGGTTGATATGCCTCTGAACTGCTCTCCGGTGACCACCTCGGCCTCAGCCCTGGCCACCAAAATCTCCTCTTTGCAAGGGAAACTCTGGGTGGACACGGGATTTTGGGGAGGGATCATATCGGGTAGCCTGGAAGATCTCCCAGCCCTTCTCAAAGCCGGTGTTCTCGGAGTCAAGTCCTTTATGATTGATTCGGGCTTGGATGAGTTCCCCCATCTTTCTTTGGACGAATTGAGCCAAGCGACGCAAGCTCTTTCAGGGAGTCGTATCCCTTACCTGATTCATGCCGAATTTGATGAAAATCCAGATGCAACAGCGCAAATCGACACCAGCTATGAGAGCTTTTTGAATTCCCGTCCTCGCGGCTTTGAAAACCGAGCCATTGAAATCTTGATTGAGCTCTCCAAAAAACATGGCTGCAAGATCCATATCGTGCATCTATCCTCATCTGACGCCCTTGAAATGTTGGACCAGGCCCGAGCTGAAAACCTGGATATTACGGTCGAAACCTGTCCGCATTATCTCTTGTTACATTCAGAGGATATCTCTGATGGTGACACTTTGTTTAAATGCTGTCCTCCCATTCGCGAAAAGGAAAATTCTGAAAAACTCTGGGAAGCTCTAAAGCAGGGGCGCATTGATTTTGTAGTCTCAGACCATTCCCCCTGTACTCCACGACTCAAATCTCTGGAAACCGGGAGTTTCGATACGGCCTGGGGAGGAATCTCTTCGCTTCAGCTTAGCCTCCCACTGATCTGGACTGAGGCGCGAAAGCGCAATTTCACCCTCGAAGAACTCAGCCGCATTCTTTCAGCCAGTCCTGCCAATCTTGCCGGTCTTGCCCACCGAAAAGGGCGTATCTCTCCCGGACTAGACGCAGATCTAATCTTTTTTAATCCAGACGCCAAACAGACCATCCACAGAGATCAAATCTACCATCGACACAAACTCACCCCCTATGTGGACAGAGAAGTTATAGGGGTCATTGAGAAAACCTTTCTCAGGGGGGAACCCATATTTTATGATGGAACCCCGGTTGATAAACCCCTTGGACAAACCTTATTACGGGAGAACCTATGAGTCATGATAACCAAGAACAAAATGACCAACGCTTTTCTTCACGCTGGGTTAATCTGGCTGAAGAGAGTTTAGGAGCTAAAGTTCTAGATGCTACAGATGATTTTTTCGCTGAGAAGGAAAACCTCATCAAGCCCGGAAGAGGGATTTTTATTCCCGATAAATACACCGAAAACGGGAAATGGATGGACGGATGGGAATCCCGGCGTAAACGAACTCACGGACATGATTTTGCAACTCTGCGTCTTGGACTGGCGGGAGCCATTCGCGGAATCGATATCGATACCCATCATTTTTTGGGAAACCATCCCCCCGAGGCCTCGATTGAAGCCTGCTTTTCGCAAAAGGATCCGGATGAATCCACGAATTGGAGAGAGATTCTTCCACGATCATCCCTGGGACCTGGAATGCAAAACCTGTTTCAGATTCATGATTCAGAGCCTGTTTCACATCTGCGCCTGCATATTTATCCTGATGGTGGTGTAGCGCGTTTGAAAGTCTATGGTGAGGTTTTTGTAGATTGGCACCAGAGAAACCTGAGTCAGGAACTGGATCTTGCTGCCCTTGAAAATGGGGGTCGAGCGCTTTTATGCAATGATATGTTTTTTAGCTCCCGAGACAATCTCATCAAACCTGGAAAAGGCATCAATATGGGGGATGGCTGGGAAACCAGGCGACGTAGGGAACCTGGAAACGACTGGCTTATTCTCTCGCTTGGACGCAAGGGAGTGTTGCGAAAAATCATGGTGGACACGGCCCATTTCAAGGGAAACTACCCGGATCGATGCAGTCTTGATGCCGTCCTGGTCGATGAGAGTTCCACGGCACTGGCTCTGGAGGATCTCCCCTGGAAACCTTTACTGGATCCCGTTAAACTAGGGGCAGACCAGGAACACTGGCTTGAGTCCGAGATCCTGCCTCTAGGTGAAGTCTCACATCTGCGACTTAATATTTTTCCTGATGGTGGAATCAGCCGTCTACGATGTTATGGAAGAATAAGCTAACCGTGGGAATATCATGCAAAACTCTATCCTAGCTACCATCAACAGTTGGAGTTCAGAGCAAGCAGGGCAGAAGTTTTTTCGCTGCTGCGCATCAGCTAACTGGGTTGAGTCCATGGTAAAATCCAGACCCTTTTCCAGCGTGGACAAACTTTTTGAGATCGCTGATGGCCATTGGGAATCTCTGAGCAAAAATGACTGGCTCGAAGCCTTCAGGGGTCATTCAAAAATTGGGGATTTGAACAGCTTGAAAAAGAAATTCTCCAACACCGAGACCTGGTCCAAACAGGAGCAGGCAGGAATGCAAGGTAGCTCAGACCAAGTTCTTATTGAGCTGAGAGACCTGAACCTCGAGTATGAAAAGAAATATGGGTATATTTTTATCGTCTGTGCTACTGGAAAAACGGCGGCAGAGATGCTTAATATTCTCAAATATCGCATGAAAAATCCACCTGAAACTGAAATATTGACGGCACGCGACGAACAGGCCAAAATCACACGCATTAGACTGGAGAAAATAATATGAGTCCCATCACTACACATATTTTGGATGTAAGCGCAGGTTGCCCTGCTCAGGGAGTGACTGCCAGACTAGAATTTTCTGAGAGTCCCGGTAACTGGACTTCCATCGGTGAAGGAACCACCAATGCGGATGGACGCGTCACCAATCTCTTGGCAGATACTCACCGATTAGAACCGGGAACCTATCAGATAACCTTTCAGACGGGTGACTACTATAAAAGCCTGGATCAAAGAACATTTTTTCCGTTTGTATCGATTGTCTTTGAGATTCAAAATACCGGGGAGCATTATCATGTCCCTCTGCTTTTAAGTCCATTTGGGTATTCCACTTATAGGGGGAGTTAGACTATGAAAACAAGCTTTGATGATAAGAGTGTGTATGAAATCCTAAGTCGTCTTGACCAGGCCAATGAAACCTTTGTAAATCACTACCCAGGAGAATCATCCAAGCGGCAACCCGTGCATACCGTCTATGGAGGCGCTCAGCTTTTCAAGGCCGAAACAGCCGTAAAAATGGGTAAAGTCGCACTCAAGACCCTGGAGAATTACGCTCCGACTTTTGTTCACCTGGCCCATGCTCTGGAGCTTCCCGGTCATGAGTCCCTGCCAAGCGATAGCGAAGACATTCAAAGTTTGGCGAGCGAGGTCAATCGCACCGGAGTTCATCCCAGTCATGGTGAAGTCTGGCTGGCCTCTACGGTTTACCAGCAAATACTTAAAAAGCTTCAAAATGAACCCGTTGAGGATTTCAGAATTGACTTTGAGGATGGGTTTGGCAACCGACCCGATGCTGAAGAAGATCAAGCCGCTATTAACACCGCCAAAGAAGTTGCCCGGGGTATGGAAATCTCAAGCTTGCCCCCATTTATTGGAATCCGTATCAAGCCCTTCAATCGAGAAGCCACACGACGGGGAGTACGAACCCTGGACTTGTTTGTATCTACCCTTGCAGAGGCCACGGGCGGGAAACTTCCACAGAATTTTGTTGTGACTCTACCTAAGGTGGAACTCCCGGAACAAGTGAGTGCCCTCGTGGATCTATTTGAAGTCCTGGAGGAAAAAACTGCCTTGAATCCGGGTGACCTCAAACTTGAGATCATGGTGGAAACCACTCAGTCCATTATCAACTACGAGGGTGAGGCCACCGTACGCTCTCTGGTAAATGCTGCCAGGGGACGCTGTACCGGAGCACATTTTGGAACTTACGACTACACAGCTTCCTGTGATGTCACGGCCCAGCATCAACTCATGGATAACCCCGTCTGTGACTTCGCCCGCCATATCATGAAGGTTTCTCTGGGAGGCACGGGAATTTTCCTCTCGGATGGAGCTACCAATGTTATGCCCGTGGGGCCGCATAGAGCCGCCCCTGGCGAGAGCCTGACCCCGCTTCAGGTCAGAGAAAACATCAGAAGTGTGCACAGTGCCTGGAAGCTCGATTATGATCATATTCGCCACTCCCTACGCCATGCTTACTATCAAGGCTGGGACCTGCATCCAGCGCAGCTTCCCGTGCGCTATGCGGCCTGCTATACCTTTTTTCTGGAAGGATTCAATGAGGCTGTAACCCGGCTCAGAAATTTCATGGAAAAAGCGGCTCAGGCCACTTTAAGTGGGGATGTCTTCGACGATGCAGCTACAGGTCAAGGACTTCTCAACTTCTTTTTACGCGCTATGAATGTAGGAGCGGTAAGCGAGGAAGATGTCTTGAAAACCGGACTGACCCTTGATGAAATCCGCTCACGCTCCTTTATGAAAATCCTGGAGGGACGATCAAAATGAGTTTTCTGAGTGAAATCCCTGAATTGATCTTACGCTGGTCCCATGTCATGCTGGGAATTCTTTGGATGGGAAACTCCTTTTTCTTCAACTGGATGCATTCCAATCTCAAGCCTCCAGAGGAAAAAAAAGAGGATGTGGAAAGCGAGCTGTGGATGATTCACGGAGGCGGACTCTTTCATGTGGAAAAGCGCGAACTTGATCCCGGAGATCTCCCAGAACCCATCCACTGGTTTAAATGGGAGTCCTATTCTACTTGGATCTCAGGAATTCTCCTACTTTGCATCGTTTACTATTTCAGCGGGGGTATCCACCTGGGCGGTCCTTCATCCTCTCTACCAGCCTGGATTCAAGCCGGACAGGGGATTCTCGTCCTCATTCTCGGCTGGGGTTGCTATGACATGCTCTGGAGAAGCCCCCTGCGCAAGAGCCAGCCTATAGCCATTGTCATATCTCTTCTTTTTCTATTCGCCATAATCCTTCTGCTTCAGAATCTGTTTTTAGGGCGAGGGGCCTACATGCATGTAGGAGCCTTGCTCGGCACCCTGATGGCTGGAAACGTATTTTTTCATATCATCCCATCTCAAAATCAGATGATGGATGCTATTTTAAGAGGAAGTCACGCGGACCCCAGGCTAGCCGGCCATGCAGCCACACGTTCACTTCACAACAATTACATGAGCTTTCCCGTAATCTTTCTGATGATCAGTAGTCATTTCCCCAGCACTTATACGGGAGAGCAAAGCTGGATTGTCTTATTGGTTTTAATTCTATCCAGCGCCCTTATAAAGCATTTTCTCAATATTCGTGAGGCATTCCCCTCTTGGCTCCAATACTCGCTCTTAACAGGGGTTTTTGCTCTTCTAATCGTCATTGCAGTCTTCTATAACGGAACCGACTCTCAGGCGGCCTCCCATTTTGCGAATTGGCAGGCTCTAGGCACTGAGTGGCTTAATCTCTTGATTCGCTGGAGTCATGTGATGATTGGGATCCTCTGGATTGGTAACTCATTTCTTTTCACTTGGCTCATACGCAGCATGCGAAAGCCGATCCATAATGATGGCGCCAAAGGCGAAGTCTGGATGCTACATGGAGGAGGTTTTTATCGAGTTCAAACCAAGGAGTTGACCCCTGGAAATATCCCTAAGATTCTGCATTGGTTCATGTGGGAATCTTATACAACCTGGATTACCGGATTTATCCTTCTCATTGTCGTCTATTATCTAAGCGGAGGCGTCTTTCTTATTGATCCGGAAGTATCAAGCGTCAGCCTGCCTTATGCCATAGCTCTTAGTCTTTCAACCTTAATTGTCGGTTGGCTAATTTACGATAATTTGTGGAAGTCCCGATTAGGGCAAAATAAAACTGCTGCCGTTGCAGTCAGCCTTTTCCTACTCATGATCACCGCTATTATCCTGACCGCCTTACTAAGTTCTCGCGCGGCGTTTATACATATTGGGGTCTTACTTGGCACTCTGATGGCGGCCAATGTTTTTTTTCATATTATTCCTTCACAACGCAAGATGTTCGCAGATGTTTCAGCAGGACAGGAGGCAAACCCGGAAATCTCTAAACATGCCAAGTCCAGGTCTCTCCAAAATCATTATATGACCTTCCCTGTTCTGTTTATCATGATTAGTAATCACTTCCCTGGCATTTATGGGCATAGCTGGAATTGGGTCATTCTATTTGCACTTATTCTTTTAAGTATGGGATTCAAGCAT
>CAZRLV010000148.1:0-8224 GCA_964600955.1 uncultured bacterium | reverse complement strand
CATATTTAACCGTGGGTGCGTCTTTTTCATCTGACATGGCCGAGCTGATCTGGTCCATGACATCTGAAGACTGCGTTTCAATCTCGGTTTCCTCTTCCTGATGACTGTCGAAGCTGTCTAAAACTTCACGTAGATCTGCACTATCGCCAAACGTGGAATTTAACAATGAAACGATGCGAAACTTTTCTGCATAGCGAGGCTTGACCTTCAGGCCGGTTTTCTCATAGATTTCCCTAAATGCATAGAGATCAAGAGGGTCTGTGGTTGCTACCTCCAGGACTTTGTCAGAAGCTTTTGCCATGGGGATGATATGGTGATCGCGCAGATCCCTCTCAGGCAGAGCGTTGCGCAGGGCAGTTGGAAACTCAACAGTTTCCTTGCGCAAAAACTCAATCCCAGACAGCTCAGAGAGGACAGGGTAAATATAGTCGTCCTGGACGCGTTCGGAAAAAATCAGTGCTTCTTCGTAGGAGAGGAGTTTTTCCTGGAGTAAGCCATGAATAACCTTCAAATCGTCATTGCTGACCGCTAGATCAGACTTGATGCGATGTTTAAGCCGGTTGTCCTGCATAGGACTGAGATTCTAACCTGTCACGACCAAGGAAGCCAAGGTTTAGTCTGTGGATAAATCAACCGGCGTACGAATGCGCTGAATCGCACGAATCTTGTGCACGCTTCTGATCGAGGTGGTTAAACTTCCAGACTTAACCCGGAAATGAGGAGCCGCCTTGGAGGTCTGTACCGAAAGTTGGCCCAGGACACCAACGAGCTTAAACTGCCCGTCCGGCTGGCCATTGATGTCCGTGGACTCCAAAAAGGGAGTTTGCTCCTGGCCGTCAATAGTTTTGAAGGAGGTCGTAGTAGCCGAAGGGAAGGTTCTACGAGGGAGGAAAAACCGACCTCCGGAGGCCTGGGGAAGGGTGAGTCCATTTTGCCCGAGTTCAAGGTTGACCTCGTCCTCGGATGGAAGGGCAGTGACCAAAGAAAGGACTAAAATGAAGAATACCAGCTTTTTCATAGGTTCTAAGTCATTATAACTGCCGATTCAAGCTATGACTATCCCTTTGCTTCCTTCTGCCAATTTTTCGTGTAAAATGCTACGCGGTATGCAAGAGTATGATCTGGATATTCTTTTGGTCCAACTCCAGGATGGCCGAGACTCGGTGCGCCTGGAGGCAGTCAGGGCGTTGCTGAAAAATCCAAACCGCCTGGCCCGCAAGGGGCTGGTTAAAGCCCTGGGAGACTCGAATTCTGACGTTCGTTGTCTGGCTCTACACGCTCTTGAGCCCTTTTTGGATAACGCGATTCAAAAAGAAATGCTAAGTCTCTTTCAGGACTCTTCCAGGGTTGTGCGTACAACGGCCGTGAGATTAACCGGAAAAGAGGCCTCTGCCGCATCTTTTTCTCCCCTACTTGAGATGCTTAGTGATTCAGATGCCGATGTTCGGGCTTTGGCATCCCTGGGCTTGAGTAGATTTTCAGGAAAATTCATCTCACAAATCCTGGATGAGTTTTCCTCCAGCCTGTGGCTCAAGCGGGCTCAGGTTTTTGAGACTGTGATTTTGATGGGCCAGAAAGCCCACGGTCCCATCCGTAAGGCTCTTGGGGGGAGAAACCTTGCTCGTGAAAAATCCTATTGGTTGGTCAAGCTCGTTGGAGAACTGCGTTTAAAAGATGAGTTTTCATCGGTGATTTCTGTCGTGGAATCAGCCAGAGAAGCCAAAGACGAAGAACTCCTTGCGGTGGCTTTGGGGGCTATTGGGAAGCTGGGGAATCCAGACTCCATTCCGATCTTAGCCGGGTTTTTAGATTATCATGCAGAAAAAGTACGCGAAGCTTCAATTCAGGCATTGAGTTCACTCGGAGAATTTGCACTTACGCATCTTTTGGAGCGCTTGGATGACGATTCCAGGGTGATTCGGGTTTCATCCGCCACGGGACTGGCTCAAATTGGAGATGTTTCTCTGGTCCCTCTTTTGGAAAACTTCTATGAAAGGGACCGCGAAGGCAGATTCTGGATTCTCAGTGCTTTAAAAAAGTTGAATCATCCGGTTGTTCACTCCATTTTTCAGTCCCTCTGCCATGACGAAGACGCAGATCTTCAGGTGATCAGTATTGATGCATTGAGTCAATTCCCAGCAGATGAGACAACCCTCGAAACTCTTTTGCAGCTTTTAGAGCACGAGCAATGGAAGGTTCGCAGTGAAGCCGCCAATACTCTCTCAAGACTCAAAGGTGTCCCAGATGAGTTTTTTATTTCTCAGCTTCAGGCTTCTCAGGATGATACGCGTTATTGGTTGGTGCGTGTTATGCAGAAAATTGCTTCCCCGGCGTTTGCGCCCGCTTTGATTACTCTTTTAAGTTCTGAGGACTGGGGACTTAAAAATACGGCTTCAGAGGCTTTGAAGGCCATGCGTGAACAGCAGGCGGAGCTGTTTTTGAAAGTGTTGACAGAAGGGAGTGAAAACGAGAAATATTGGATTTCCAAGGCCCTTTGCGGCTCAACCGATGCGTGTTTTTATGAATCTATGCTACGTTTGCTGGCCTCACCTCAAACCGGGTTGCGCGAAAATGCCAGAGAATTTTTCATTTTAACTGGACAGCGCGGTAGCCCATTTTTAAGAGAAGTTTTTGCTCAGAGCCACCCACGACAGGTTTATCAGTGGGTGGTTGAGATTCTGGGCGAGATGCACGATCAAAGCTTTGAGGTGGTTTTGGATTTATTATCCAGTACCAGCAAGGAGGAGGTGTACTGGGGTAGTATTTTGGCGGGTGCGCTGGGCGAGGCTGCTCTTCCAAAGCTGCATGAGCTATTGGAAGCCAGTGACTGGAAGATCCGCTGCAATGCTATTTTAGGGGTTGAGCGAATTGGATCTAGGGCTTCCATACCTCCTCTTCTGGAGTTGCTAGAAGACGAGTATTTTTTAATTCGTAAACTGGCTGTAGCCTGTCTTGGAAAAATTGGGTCCAACGAAGCGGAAGCTTCCTTAATTCAGCTTTTAAATACAGAGGACCTGGAATTGCGCCTGAGGGTTTTAGATGCCCTGGGCCAGATCCGGGGGGAGAACTCCGTTCCTTATATACTCGAAGGCTTAAAGGGGCCTAACTGGTTGATTCAGCGACAAAGTCTTAGGTCTTTAGCTTCTCTTAAATCTCCAAAAGCCATTGACGCATTATTGGAATTTTCCAAAAATCTCCCTCCTGATTTGGATGAGGACTTTCTGAAAGCCCTCGAAAACCTTTCGGATTCACGTTGTACGGCCTATCTTTTGGAGCGTGCAGGTACCGGTTCTGTACCCGTTCTCAAGCGGGTTATTCCGGCGCTGGGGCAAATAAGGGGACTGGATGCCGCTACGATTTTGCTACCCTTTTTAGACCATGAAAACTGGGATGTGTGCCGGGTGGCTGTTGATGCTCTGGGGAATCAAAAACTAAAGGAAGCGATTCCTGCCTTGAAAGAGCTTCTGTCTGATTCGGACCCTATTTTGAAAGTGCATGTTAAGGACGCCTTAAGAAAGATCCTGGGGTCAAGAGTTTGGGAAAAGCTTCTCGGGGAATTTGTGCAAAACTCGAGGCAGGAACAAAGTAGGCGCTTTTTTCAGCAGGCTCAGGATCAGGCCCGTTTGCAAGAGTGGAAAAAGGTTCTCACCTCTCTACGCAAGGCCAACGCCCTTTTTGAAACAACTCCATCATTGAGTCTGATGGCACGTGCCCATGCGGAGTGTAAAGAATACGCTAAGGCCCGCGAATGCTATTTGAAGGTTTTAAAAGAGAAGCCTGAGCATCTCAAAGTTCTTTACAATTTAGCCATGCTCGCTTTTGTTCAGCAAGACTTCGAACGTGTAGAGTCGATTTTCAAACGTATCGAACTCCAGCCCCACCTACCCCAAAATTTGGTCGATTTGATGCAAAAGACGCGCGAAAAGATTACGTCCCAGGGTCCTCGGTAAGGCGTTTAAACTTAGGAACATGATCAAAGGTTTTTTATGAACGCCGTGGTTTCAGGCTTGGGGCAATATATATCCATCCTTAGAGATCGTTGGAAATCCCTGCTCTTTCTGGCTCTGATTCTTCATTTTCCGTTTCTGGTTCAGACTTTGATTTATCCTGTATCAGCAGTTTTACCTTTTGGGTTGAAACTGTTGCTGGAGGGCTTTTTAATACTAGCTGGAGTTTCTCTGATTGCCTGCGGCCCCGTTTTCTTTTTGCAAAACCTCAGTCAAAATCAAGCTCCGGGAGTGCAAGTTAGTATCGAGCAAATTCGGTCTCTGGGGTGGCGTGGTGTCTGGAATATTCTTCTGGTGCTTTCCTTCGTACACCTTTGCGCTATGACCCCAGTTCTACTCCCTGTTTGTTTGATGTTGGTACCGGTGTTTTTTTATCTTGGGCTGATTTTAACCCTGGTCTATCTACCCGTATGGATTGTGATTCTTACTTTTCTTGGATTCTCTCTACATCAGTATTATTTCATCCAGGAAGTCTCCATGAAGCCCCTCAAAGCCTCCCTGGATTTTGTCAGAAACAATCTTTGGGTTGTCCTTGGCGTATATCTGGTGTCACTATTGATTCGCCTGGGACTTTATATTGGATTTGGAACCCTGAAAACCCTGTCCTTTCTCTGGACCCTTGGAGCCGAAGTGTCCCGTCCAGGCACTTATGATGGTTTTTCTGATATTCTCACCAAGGCGCAAAGCACAGGACTCACCCCGGACCTCTTGCAGGACGTAAGTTCCAGATTGGGCGTATTTTTTGAACCTAGCCTGATTGGAGCTGTGGAGGGGGTTGCTGGAGAGTTTTTCCTAACCCCACTCTGGGCTTTCTTTTTTCTCTATATAAGAAGTGAAAAGAGAAGCTGAAGAAACGACCGGGGGGGCAATCGGGGGATCCATCTTCTTCTTCTCTTTGCCTCCCTCTGATTTCTTACTTTTTACGACTTCATCCTTGGTGCTATAAATAGGAAAAATAGGATAGAGAAGATCAGGAAGAATACCCCGGTGGCTTTGCGGTTTTCTTCTAGAAATCCGCCTGAGTTTATGCTCTTTGTTTCTTGGGTCATTTTGGCACCAATAGGTAGGATGATTTCACGAAAGCGGCGCTCGGCTTTGAGGCGTTTCACAGGTTGGTTGTGTGAGTAGGTCTCCTCTTTAGCCAGGTTCAGTTTATCAGGCAGGAGCTCGAAGATCTTTAAACTGGTTTCATTATGAGGCCCATTGATTTCAAAATTGATTAAACCTCTTTTTGTTAGAAAAATGGTTTTTGCGTAGGCATGAAGGTAGGAGCCGCGCTTGATAAGAAGGTAAAACCGGAAGCTGTTTCCGTGGTAATCAAACTCTGGAGGATAGACCCATTCAAAGCTCAAGCTATCTTCTTTGGCAATCTCATGGCTCTCTATGGTTTTGAGGCCTGGAAACTCGTCCAGGGCTGAAAAATAGCGAGTTATCAAGGCCCAGATCACTCCCGCACCAGAGTCAGTAAAGAATTTTTCAGGAAGAAGGCCATCCTTTCGAATCTCGATCTGAACTCTCTGCTTTTTACCCATAACCTCTATATCCATGGCTTGATAAGACGGTGCGGAGAGCGGTTGGGGAGCCCCAGGAGGCTTTGAGTTAGGGCCCACAACCTCCTGATGGGGTAGATCAAGAGTGAAGGATTTGTCTTCAGCACAAACTGTGGGCAGAAATTGAAGGGCCAGTATGCAAACCAAAACCTTTGTCAGCCTGAGGTAGGAGCCGTTCTTCAGACAATTTGCAATTGGAGTTTCAGCACTGAATGTGGAATGAATCATGGAGGAATCTTGTGTTTTCACGGGTTTAGGTAGACAGGATACCCCTAATTCCACCAAAATAGGCAGTCTATGTTAAGAATTTTAGGACTTCTCATCATGGGGGCCGCAATTGCCTATCTCGGTGACCGCATTGGTTCGAAGATCGGCAAAAAAAGAATGAGCATTCTGGGGCTGCGCCCCAAGCTTACCGCGATCATCATGACCATTGTTACCGGAATGATCATTACGGTGACTACACTATACGTCTCGGCTTTGTTCACACCCAATATTCGCCTGGCCTTGTTTGAAGATATTCACCAAATCAAGGAAGAAAACGAAAAACTGAGCGCGAGGCATCAGGCGCTCCTAACCAAAAAAACCTCTCTGGAAGACAAGGTTCTGGGTTTGATGGATTATATGGAGATTCTCAACCAGGAAAAAAAACGCCTGGTAACAGATCATGAGGATACAGCCAATGAAATTGAGAAGCTTAAGGCAGAAAGAACTCAACTCAATGATGAGCTTTCCAAGCGTTTGATGGAAGGAACGCATCTGCGTGAGCAGATTGAACGTAAAAACAAAGAAGCGCATGCCCTGGAGGAAAACCTAAAAGAGCTTGAGCAGGAAAATCAGAAAATCTTGGCCAGGCAAAAAGCTATTTTAAAAGAGCAGGAAAGCTACAAGCAGGTGATGGAAACTTTGCAGGATGAGAAAGAAAAACTGATTCAGCAGCTCAATTCTACCTTGAGTGAAAAAATTGTTCTCAAACAATCCAAAGAGAAGCTTGAGAGTAGCGTTGAAAGGCTCTTACATGAGAAGCAAGCTAGTGAGGAGCTACTTCAGAGACTTCAGGAAGACCTTGATCTAACCCGTAGCGTCAAGGTGGAATTGGAGCAGGATCTTAAAAAAAACCTCAAAGAGATCAAGAACCGTGAGGAGGTTTTGATCCACCTAAAGTCTGAAAAAGATAGTCTTGATCAGCAGGTGACCCAGTTGGAGGCCGAATCTCAGAAATCGCATCGAACCATTGCCACTTTAAAGGAGGTTTTACAAAGCAAGGAGCAAAAGCAGATCGTTCTCAATTCTATGGAACCTCTGATTGAGAATCCAATCGAAATTGGAGGTCCGGTCTCGAGGGAGAAATTTAGCATGGTTTTTAAAACCCTTCTTGAGGAGATCAAAACCCAGATGACTGGAAAGTCCATCTCCCTTGGATTTCTAAAGCAAAAGGAAGAGCTGGAGGCTCGGGTTTTTGAGAATGCCGCTAAAATTTGGAAAGAAATCGAAAATGCCCATCTTTATGTGGATAAGCCTTCAAAAGGGGTTTTGGTATTTCCTGTCTCGGTCAACAATCTGGTTTCGGGGGAGAGCCTGAATGAGGTGAAGTGTATTGTCCTTGAGAATCGTTTATTGATCCTCAAGGGGAAGGAAATCGCCAGGGCAATTCTGGATGCGAATTTATCGGCAGAGAGCGTTCTGGCACAGCTTTTTGAAATTGATGACCAACTCAAAAAGCAGATGTTTGCTCAGGGGATTTTAGGGAACCGGTTTCAGCCGCGTCCACCCAGGCAAATTATGCAGTTTGCCAAAATTGTAAATGATGTGATGAGTGAAAAGTCCAAGACCTTCATTTCCATCGTAGCCGACGACGATATCTACTCCAGGGGAAATTTTGCCTTTCGCTACAATATTCACCGCGAAAAAGACCTGCTTTCGGGTCTCGAACCAAAGGTCAAGCCATCTTCCAACTCAAAACACCATTTTCTCAAAAGACTGGAGCAATTCAGAGAACGACAGGGCAGAGGGGAGAAGAAGGAGGAGGGAGAGTGAGAAGAAGGAGTCAGAGGAATTAAGAAGAAGATTTGGAGAAAAAAGTCATCAATGCGATATCCTACGGCTTGGCCGGCGGCTCCATCTTGCTCTTTTCTTCAACTACCTATGATTCCTGATTTTTATCTTCATCCGGTATTTTCAGTAGCCTTCTGTAAACTTTTGTTAAACGGCTTTGAAACTGTGAAAACTTACCCCGGGTGGGGCTTCCAACAAAATCATAAACGACCGGTTCCTTTTTTCCTTCGAGTTGGCGCATGATGCGGCCCACACGTTGCTCAATGCGGGCCGTACTTCGGCCTGGTAACACCATCCATAGCTTCTCCAGACAACGAATATCGAGTCCTTCATCGGCCAACTGGGTAGCAAAAAGATAATGGATTTTCCCAAGCCTTGCCTGCTCTAAAATAGCGTCGCGCTCTGCGTGAGGGGTGGTGCCTGTGATCACGGCGGTCGTAGCTGCTGGATACTGATTTTTTAACTCTTCCTCCAAAAGATGACAATGAGCGACTCTTTGGGTGAGAATCAGGTTTTTGTCCTTGATGTGGTTACTCAGCTCACGGATAATGAGCTGAATTCGTACCTTGTCGTGAATCACTATCCCAAGAAGTTGACCGAAGCTTTCGGGGT
>CAZRLV010000147.1:5944-8234 GCA_964600955.1 uncultured bacterium | reverse complement strand
GTTAAAAACCGTAACTTCATAATCTACTGTTCGGACAACTCCAGTCTCATCTCCAGAAAGAAAATCCTTAAACCAGGATTAAAAATCATCTCTGGGTATCCGATTTTCATGGCGAGGACCTCATGGCACGTGCCAAAAAATCAAATTCAACGGTTTCCAAATCCGCCCTACAGACATTTGGCTCTCAGATTGAAGCCTATGAAAAAGAGAGGGTCGCTCTGCGCCAGGAAAACAACCGCCTGAAGTCACGCATTCTTGAGTTGGAGACGGAACAATTCAAAATCAAGGAAAATCACCGCCGTCAAAACCTGGAAATGAATGCTGAACGACTAAGAATTTGTCGAACCCTGGAACTCATCTTGCAAATTGAGACCGAGTTGAATCAGGAAAAACGTAAAGTTCTGCAAAAAGCGGTCTCCGAAAATGATGTCAACGGCCTCCTATCCAAACTGGCTCTAATAAAACTGGCTAGCTGAGGAGAGGCTGAAGAAAATATGGGTCCTCCGATCAAATCGGAGGATGACGAGGGGGATTAGGCTTAAAGGTAGCAGAATAGAAGCAAGGTTTTAAGGGGTTTAAGTTTTGGGTTTGTTCAGTTTTACGGCTTTTCTTAGTTTTTTTCGCGGGAAAATACCTTGTAGAAATGCAGAGGAGTGGCCAGGGTTAAGTGCCAGTGATCTTTGGCAAACCCGGGGTCAAATTCAACCAGACTGCCTTCTGGCAAAGCATTGATCTCCAGGGAGTCCAGGCTTAACCCGCCTAGAATCTGAAGAGGTTTCGACGCCAAAAGTGAGCCGTCATTTCTTCCTGGATATCTAAAAGAGTGAGCCTGGAGATATGCCTCTATTCTCTCGGCCGTTCGTATCTGAATCGGTTTTTGAAACCCGGTTCTCGAACGGCTTATAAGCATGAGCATCGCGGAAGGATCTCCAGGGTCTTTCGTAATTCCGGCCTGGATCAAAATCTTTCCCATGACAATCAATACACCCTGCCCCGAAAAACGAATTCTGCGATCAATGACCACATCTCCCATCAGTCCGGTGATGCCATCAAGATGTAGAATCAAATCCTGACCCTCTTCAACAGCTCTGTTTTGCAGGAAGTTTTGCCAGGGCCTCGCACCATCTAACTCCGGGTAAATCCTTGAATAAGCCGCCGGTCGAGTATGTGCCGAAAACCTGATACGCCTATTGTTGCGGTCCGTGGAATTCCCTGGATCCCCCTGAAAGAGCGGCCACCGAGAAAATGAATGCGTGGGATTGGCTTCAAACAGACCCGCAGATGCCACCTCATGCAAGACCCGAAAGCTTGCCTCGCGGGGAAGAAGGTCTTGGCCCCCTTCGGGATAGGAGCCCGTCAGGAAAAACGCGAACTGACGTCTCACCTTTCCCTCCAAAGGCAACCCTTGACCTCCGGGAGAATCTATATGGAGATTGTATAAGGAAGTGCTCTCGCTAAAGTCTTGGGCAAATTGATATTGAACCTCGGGCACAGGGACATCATTGAAATAGGAACGCAGCCAGGATACAGCGTGTTCCCATCCACGGCGACGCTCAAGAATATCCCTTCTAACGATGTTTTTAAAGCGCGGGTCCCACCAAATCGAATCCAGAAAAAGTGGATTCCAACTCCCTGTCTCAGAAATCTGATAATCCTCAAGTCCAGCAGCACGAGCCTCACCTGATGGATCAACGGAAAGTTGATTAAGATAAGTCTCATCCATTGATTCAGGTGAAATTCTGGATGGACGCAGGATATGCTCATCGTCTTCCTTGCCTCCCAGATAGATCTTGCCCTGTGAGTGGGGTAATCGCCCCCTGTGCAGGGTTAGATCAACCCCGGAAGGATCCGTAGGCCCCGGGTTCAAGACCTTGCGCTTCAAAAACAGAAGGTAATTCCCCAGAACCTTCTCTCCAAAAAGTTTGACCCACTTGAACTCCCTGCGAGCCCTCACACGTCGGGTCAGCCTTCCACCTCCCCGCCCTGGTTGGCGAAAATTCAAACTCACTTCTATTTCCAGCACCCCCACACGTTCATCTTCAAATTCAAGCTCGCCTGAATCCCTTCCTAGAATCAGGGGAATTATGCGGGCACGTGCATCAACATCCGTAAGTGATAAACCAAAATCTAAGGAATGGTTGAGATCGATTAAACCCTTGAGAAGGGATTTAACAGGTCGAAACTCTCCCGGGTATTTCAGTAAGCGGTCATAAAAAAACTGAGGTTGAGTTTTAATTCTGAAAAATGCTTCTTCCTAAGCTGAGTCGCGTAAAAAATAGGCAGTTTCTCC
>CAZRLV010000147.1:0-5929 GCA_964600955.1 uncultured bacterium | reverse complement strand
AACATTCTTCAAGATGCTAATTTACCTTGCCGTGAAACAAGAGTATAGGTCACGGCGATTGCCGCCATAACCCCTATTACAAAAACAGACAGAAAGAGGACAAAGCCTTTTTGCTTGTTTTCAGCTTTCCCAGAAGGATCACCCAATTTATACCCCACAGTAGTGGTTATCGACCGCGTGGGCTTCTGGAAAAAGTATCAGCGAAACGACTTGGTGGTGGAACCTGAAAAAACTACGACATCCGGTCGAAAAAGAAGCTTATCCACTGCGAAACTCATGGACTGCAGTTCTGCTTTCATCCAGGATTCCAATTTTGGGATTTCACCCTGAAAACGTTGGTTAAACAAACCCAGCATCCAGGGGGCTAAGCTAATCTTACCCAACTGAAAGACCTCTATCTTGAATTTCTTAATCCCCCCATCAAACGCGAATTGCAGGCTTGAGTCTACATTAACCTGCTTTAGAGAATCCAAGCTGTTAGTAATGGGAGCAGGTAGGCCCTGTGGAATCCAGCGTTTAAAAATATGGCCTGGAATACTGGCCTGTACTCTTACCCAATCCTGATCAAAATCAAGGGAATAACGTGTAACTTCCCAGCGAGCAAGATCCTGCTTTAAAAATGAGGATAGTTCTGCCTCGGAAGCCTGCATTTCAAAATCATAACGGTCCTGAACATTCTGAAATTGCTGGGCTATCTTAAGTTGCTTCTCAAGAAAACTCTGATATGCATCTCCGTCAAAAGCCCCCTCCGGAACTTCCGACACATCTTCAGAATTCAAAGCGGACATCACACGCTTGGCCACAAATTCGACCGAGGAAGCATATTTTTTAAAAAACTGCTCAGGTTGAGTAGCCATGTCATAGGCGATATAAGCAGATCCTCCAAGAATTGCGAAGGAGCCCAGGCTCATAAGCAACAGGAAAAAACCAATGATCGTACCGCAACCCATTCCCGACTTTTTAGCCATAATTCTATCTCCTTAGACGAGATCTCATAATACAGTAGGCCGAACCCAAGAACCACCCAAATCTACATAGCCCTCAGGGGCATCTCCGAAACTCCAGTGACTTACATAAGCCCTCAAACTATTTCTACCGACTATAGCCATTCCCCCCGATCAAGTCGGAGAACGACGACAATCTATGGGCATTCATGCCCCCCAAGGCTTTTCCTGCATTCCCTATTCACCTCGGCGGCTGATTTTTTCAGGTAGAGTGGTCTTAGGTCTTCACGAATCAGCCCATCTTGCTCCAATTGAAACAAAAGACTAGGCTCGAATCTAGAAATCACTCTCCAGCCTGGAAGTGCCTCAGTTTCACGTCCATAGTAATAGACAGGAGCATTATCTTGGATCTCTGATGCGGGCCGAAGGCTATAAGTTAACTCGCCTAAGAAATATGTTCCGTGGAAAACATCACCCTGATAGGCATCAATTACCAGGGATGCCTCCATTTTACCTCCTGACGCCAAAGCCATCAGATCAAAACTCGTAAATGCAAAAACCTGAACTTGAGGGTCCAGGCCCAAGGTCCGGGCAATAACAACTCCCAGCTTAATTCCAGTAAATGATCCAGGACCACGATTAAAAATAACGGTCTTAATCTGATCGGGCCTCAGACCCTGCTGATGCAAGGTCTTCTCTAGAAATCCGAGCAAAGCACCGCTTCCTCGTCGTCCTGGAGCAACAAAGCTTGTTCTGCCGGTGGGGCTATCCAGAGCCAGCATTGGCTTGGATGAGACCGTATCGAGAAAAAGACTAACCACAAATCAAGAACTCAGGCTTTAGGGTATCTTATGACTTCGTTTGTGTTTCTTTTCGTATCTGTCTGAGATCATTTTGAGTCAAACCGAAGGCACGTGTAATAAACTCAAGATAGTTTTCCTGCTTGGAGTTTACTGAACCGGACAAGATTTTTAGACCTTGCTTGAGAACATAGGCTTTGTCTTCCTCCGTCATTTGCCTAATATCACGTATAGCAATAGGAGAAATATCCGCCTGAGCCAAGTCTTCCTCAACGGCTGTTCTCTCCTCCTCGGAATAGCCAAAAATCTCCAGGCTGTCTCTTAAAACTTCTTCCTGAGCAGCAGAGGGTTCCCCCCCCATCTTCATGAGATTCACCATCATTTGTACGGAGGCACGCTTAGTCACCTCAAGATTTGAGGAAGACTGTCCATGGACTCGTATAAACTCGGCTTTGTTTTGAAAAAAATCAATCGCAAGCTTTCCAAGAGTGCGAGTCCCCATATAATTAACGCCTCCGCTCAAGGCAATACCTACTCCCGGGATAAACGCCAAAAGTTTTTTCTTGAAAAACCTAAGCCCTAACTGTACCCCAACCCGTACTAAGATCTTCCTGGATAAAACATCAATCTGAAGCTTGTCCATGTCCTCTACAATTTCTCTGGCAAAAGGGGTTTTATCTTTGTCGCGCGAGACAAACATGAGAAGGGAGATCACATCCTTTTTGCGCTGGATCTCCTCGGAATCAAGATCAAAAAGAAACGAAAACTTCAAGAGCATTCCCATTTCTTCGCGAAGAGTTAGACAATAATCGCCGATCAAAGACGCGATCATCGCTGTCCACCCGATTCCCGGAACAAGGTCGGGAATCGCGGCCCCCCCACCAATCATTGCGGTTGTTTTTGAGGACTCCTTGATGACTTCATGAGCCAATGCCACTTCATTCAGATTTGGATAGGCTTCTCTGAGGGTTTTCAAGTCTTGGCGTGCATCGTCTATGGTCTCAAAAACTTTAAGAAAGACCTCTTCAACGCGACCCTCCAACTCTTTTTCAATATCACCCCAAGGCACCTTGAATTTGTCGAACATGGGATCCTCCCCAACGGCCGTTCTCAGTTTAAGCTTTGACTCGAGGACTCAGGAGTGAGAAGAAAATCCAAATACTGACCCGCGTCCGGTCGATAAGCTCTGAGGAGCTTCCAAAAGTCCTCATCCAGTCCTGAGTCTGAACAGGACTCAAAATAACCATAGATCAAATAGTCCAGGTCGTTGGGACTCAAAAGGCCTCTAAGTTGCAATTGGTTTAGCCGAAAACAAATGTCCGGCCCCAATTCTCGCTGCTCTTCCTCAGTGAAGTAGCGATAACAGAGCGCCAGATCTCGATCCAACCCAATGCGGCGGTTAATCAGTAAATTATAGATGACGGTAAAAGCCTGCTGAATTTCGTCTTCATCAAGCCCCTGACCCAGTAGTTTCTCAATAAAACTCTGATCAACCTCACCCTTTTTTTCCAGCACAGACTTGACAAAGCAGTCAAGAACTGTCAGAAATCCATTCATGCGAAAACCCCCAGCGATACGGACAGACCACACCGAAAAACATTCTATGACCTGGTGCAACCAAAAGCAAGGGGCATTGAAAATATCAAAAAGGTCACTTTTAGTAACCCATGAGTCATTTTGTGGTCAAATCTGCTACTAATAAGGGGGTTTAGCCGAGAATATGGGGGGGGTAATCTGACCTAAATGTCAGCCCCCCTTATGGCGTGGGTTGAAAAACCGCGCCATAAAAGCGCTCTAAAGTGGGGCTCAAGCTACCCCCACCACCCTCAATATCACCTTGGCACAAACCCTGCTCAAAGGGGACTGGTGGAAAATGAAACCGTCAGCCCATTTTGATCTTGAAAAGAGGTTGAACTTGAGAATCAAGTTTTTAAACTTACGCCCCCGACCGATGGGAAGTCGGCCTGAAGCCTTGTTTAACTTTCCGGGAAGGAAAAGGGTTTCCTTGTTACCCGTACTTCTCTAACATATAATGAACGCAACTTTTTTGCATTTTATCTGGAGGGCCGTGTGAGCCACCCCCTCCGGAAAAGGAATGTTTTTTTGGGAGCACATTTAATGGGTAAGGGACAGCTCTGTGCTGTTTTGCTTCAGGCTTGGCTTGTCCCCCCCCACCTGTTTACCCCCGAGTGTCTTACGATCACTTAGCAGATGGAGTTTTCTATGGAACCACGTATCACACGTATATGGACAATTACCTTGTTATTTTTCTGTTTACTGGGGATTCCCTCAGCTTCAATTGGACTGCAAATGAAGCAGTTCTTTCTTGAATCTGAAGTTGTCAATGCCGACAACTATCTGGCTCAGGAAGGCCTTGATTCCAAGATCGATGTTATCTGGTCTTTCGAGGGGGATGATTGGCAGTATTGGGCTAAATCAGACCGACAGGATGTACATGACCTTCTCAAGGATTATCAGCGATTCGAGTTCCTGCGCCTAGGGGTGGGGTACTACGTCAAGTTCAAATCCACTTCAGCTCAAATTGCTGTGGGAAGTAAAAACATTTTTCCAAATTCTGTACGTTTAGCGGATACGAAGCACGCACTGGTTTCGTTCAACCTTAAGGACCCTATTTCAATCAGCGAACTCCTTTCCGCAAAAAACATAAGCACGGGAAAGATCAGCGATATTGACGAGGTCTGGTTGTTTAATCCTAATACCGAGGCATGGACCCTCTTCTCCCCCGATAAAAAACATACCCTGCGTAATCAGCACGCACGCCTTGCCACCGTTAACCCCGGTGACGCATTGTGGATTAAGTCCAAGGTTCCAGGACTTGAGATCCGCATCACCAATCAAGCACCCATTTTCACCATTAGCGGCACCTCGGACCTGACCCCCCCGGCACCGACTCCTTCGGCAAGCAAATCGAAGCCTTCTCCATCCATCCAGGGCTTACCCAGTTTGTCGACCCAAACCACCACGCAATCCACCACTTGCATTTACGGTTCCAATGAAGTTGTGGGAACCGCATTCCTCTACACCATCAACGGAGATCTTCTCACTTCATCTCCAGTGATGTGCCCATCCTCCTCTGGGGCTAAGCTAAATTTCGACTTAACCCTGACGGAAGACTTTAAAAACCAGTTAGCGGCAGAACCCGCTCTGGCAGAAAACCTGGTCGTCAAAATTACCCTAGATGATGGAAAAGAAGAAAAAGGGATCATTTTCGACAGCATAGCCCCAACCATTCAAGGGCAAAACCCATCCCTGCTTTACAATACCAGCGCCGAGTCCACTTTTGTTGCCATGGTAACCGAAATGAAACTAGCGCAAGAGGCTGGACTCCCCAATGACACAATTACCGTAGGTGAAGAGGGAAATTCAGAAAATAATCAGGTGATTGAATTAACTCAATTCTTCCAGGATGATGAAGCTCCCCTGGATATGTTGAGATTTGAACAATTGGTTGGCGATCTTGTGGGGTCAGGACAACAGAGTTATGTCTCCTCCATGGTCGGCATCATCAACAACTTGAACAATAATCCAAATATTGATGCCACTCTTAAAAATTCTGTGGCCACCTACTACGCAACCACCCCCCAAGACAACACAGGTCGACTGCAAACCTTAATCTCCAACACTTTGGATCTGATCAACACCAATATTGCGGCTGAACAGGCAGATATCCTTAAGGATGTTGATAGCAATCCTATAGAAGTTTGTCAGGACGAACTTCTTAATATAGATCCAGCCATTTTGAGTGCTCAAGGCACCGTCAATCTTCTCAACGCTTGTAATCTTGTGCAAGATACAGCCAGCATGGCTGTTGCTGTGGCGGGTGACCCCACAGCCAGGGCAACCCTCGCCGAGAAGTTCAGTACACTGGCAACAGAGCTAAACGCTACCACACTCTCACAGATTCTAACCAGCAGTGATCAATTTCCCCTTCTAACGCTCACTGCTGAGATGATCTCCTTCCCAGCACTTTTTGCGGAGAGAATGGCTGCAAATGCGGATGCTGCCTCGGCCCTTGCTGCCATCCTGGGGCAAAGTGCCAATGTTTTGGCTGAGGCGCGCGCTCTGGATTCTCAGGTAACTTTGGTTAACAACAGTCGTCAAAAAGACATCCTCAAGGCTATTGCCACTCTTGAAGCCGAGAATGAGAAATTGAACAAAGTTTTA
>CAZRLV010000146.1:0-8270 GCA_964600955.1 uncultured bacterium | reverse complement strand
CGCCATTGATTGAGATGGAAAGAAAATGCTCCTGTTTTCTGTCGCCGTAGTGCTGGATCAAGGGTAGTACATCCACGGGAAATTTGATTGTGAGTCCTTCGGGTTTAACCCGCCGACGAACAAACTCGAAAGCAGCCGCAATTGAGGTTGCCTTGGCCTCGCCGATACCATCAATTTCAATGATGTCTTCTGCCTGAAACTCCAAGCCTTTTTCATCAATGGTTTTTACAATTTTCTTGGAAAGAGCCAGAACGTCATTTTTTTGCGATCCTCTTCCAAGAAGAATCGCCAAAAGCTCTTGGTCCGCCAGTGCCCTTGCCCCTTTGGCGAGCAATTTTTCACGAGGACGTTCGTGAGGGGGAAGGTCTTTGATCTTTTTCATGCAATTTTTTCGGACTGAATAGTCATCTCAGTGATTTTGTATTGATAGGTTTCGATAGGGTCCAATTTCTCATGATTGAAAATGACATAATTATCTCCATCTGCAATCGAACTTTTATAGATGATTCCGTGAAACCCAACCTGCTTGAGTAATTCGCAAAGATATTGGCTTGGAAGGTATTCTAAATCTGCCTCTCTTGGGATAACTGGCTTTGACAGTTCATTTCCAAGTGCTACTAGAAACGGCAATTTTTCACAGATGAGATCTAACTTCCGTTCATCAACTAGGTTGAAGGGGCTAACTTTATTTTTTGGATCACGTAAATCGGCTAACTCCAGATTAGTGTTTGTTATAAACTCTGCAATGGTGACGGTTTCCCCCTTGTGCCCGCGAATTTCTGCGATGGCTGTGCCAATCGATGATGCTACATAGAGGTAGGGAATTCCAATAGGATTAGCACGCCCATTTTTTGCGCGCTTAGGAGGTGGTTTGCCCATCTTTGATATCGGGTAGGGTTTTCCAGTAATATTCACCCTGGCTCGGTAGAACTTTTGGGCACCCATCATAGCTGGCTTTCCAATATATTCACCAAGATCCTCAAATTTTCCTTTATTTGGGGCGTCGTGGGGGAAAAACCTATTTCTATGCATCAGTTCCTCTCTGAATTCTTGCCACTGCTCGATAATTTTTTCATCCTTTAAAAAAGCTGACTTGTATTTGACACTAAACAAGCTCGGGTTCCCTACAATTTACCTCAGCAATTTATTTTGAATCTCGTCTTTCTTAACAGCAAACACATGCCAATCTGTCTGAAGAATTTCGTTCAGTGATAAACCTTTGGTGTCTTTTCGATACAAGCCTAAGACAGGCTCAAACAAGTCCAATAACTTGGCTGGTTCTATTAAATTCATATCCTTGGTTTTACAATAAGAACATTTTCCCTTCGATCTGGAGACTATGAAAATATAGTCCTGTAAAACAGAATCTGAAAAACAGCTTGGGCAACAGTACATTTCAGACTTTCTGTGTGATGAAATGGGCAATTAGTTCCAGATGATGTTGCATAGATAGTTTTTTTACATAGCCAAGTCCGGGGTAGCGTTTCTTGCCAAATAGGCTTAGGTACTCGTTGCAAGCCTTGGATAGAAAGATCGTTGACCCTGGCTTGCGCACAGCCCGCACTAACTTTTCAAGTGCTTCCAGAAACTTTCCGCCTGGGTCGGTTGGGGAATCCGTCTGGTCTGAAACAAAATGAGCGATAAACATGTCATCATCAGCACCAAGGTATGTTAGGTGAATTGCCACGGCATACGCTGGCCCCCCAGTCTCGGAAAAATTATCGCCAACCGTTAAATAATCGCCGAACCCATCCATTCTTTCATCCTCACAGGTTATATGTAGATCTGAAAAATGCTCGGTTTCGGGATAGTCGGCATTCCTCTTTTGTGCTTTAAAGCCATTTCTGATCAATACTTTGGGAATCCCACCAATAGCGAAGTGCCGTTGATAGAGTTTTCCGCTGTGCCCCTCAATAAAAACATGGCTAGTGATGTTGTCAAAGGGGGTGATCGCTTTAGCTAACCCTTTACCGTCTGTATAACCACAATGCAAAATAGTAAATGAAAGATCAGGGTGCTTTTCAAGAAGGGAAACAAAATCAGGAATCTTGGCCTTAGGGTGCATCATGTATCCCAGTGAAAGATTTTTGAAATCCTTAAAGGCTTTTTCAATCAGTTCCTTTTGGATACTGGAGGGTGATACAGGTTTCTGGCCCACTTGCGGATTTACAATCAAAGTACAATCACATCCATTTTCATTCATGGATTTTATCGCGCGAATCAGGGCCTTGAAGTCGCTTTTTACGGGTTCAATGATGGGATGAATTTTGTTAGTGGCTAAAAACTCTGCGTGATCCCGTACCACTATGAGTTCAAACTGTTTTCCTCTGAGATATGGGTAATACATTGGTAATGCTCCTATAGCATGGACAGGACAGGGACTGCATCGAAGTCTGTGTTAATACAGGACATGAGGCGGTTCATTTTACCGCTATCATTGCAGACACTCAAAGCATAGGCGGTTAGCGAAGACGGCGCTTTCCCAATAAAATTTTGTAGCAACTTCGCATTCCCTCTGGCTCTAAGCTGTTTGATTGTAAGACTCTGGGCTACGGCGGTAGGTATCTCAGAATACAGCTTTTTACATGCTCTGAAAATCTGGGTATTTGGCAGGTCTGGAACCGTACCATAGAAAGCTCGGATGATTTTCAGATACTCCGCTTTTCTCAATGATTCAAACAGAATTTCTAGTTTCACATTTTCGCTATTTGGTTGTGAGTCTCTGATTGTCCTAATCGTGTTTCGGCGGGTAAGGACAAGAATTCCAACTTTTTCTGGCAGGATGGTTTGCAATTTATCTGCTTGGGTCATGGAGGTAATTACGTTGATATGATCAAAGATCTCAAGGTATGCCTTGAGCTGCTTATCGAGCCTTGAAAAACTATCAAACTCTGATTTTATTTCATAAACGGTAGACTTGCCATTCAAAATGACAGCATCAGCGGTACATTTTCCGGCTCTAAACTCCGTCAGCATGTGGGAGGTGTTTAGGGAATGCCTACCTAACAGGATTTTATTGGCGATTGCGTTTTTGTAGATGTATTCATTTCGATAACTTCTAAATAGAAAGCTGTAGATCCAGTCAAAAAAATCGGACATGGACATGGCGGAATCTATTTGAGCTAGCAGACCGCTATTTGTGCAAACCTCCGTCAAATACGGCGACCTGCCTTGGGTTAGAAGGCTGTCCATTACCACTGGGGTAAATATTCGTCCCAAGGCTGGTAAATACTTTGGGTCAATTTTAATTTTGTTTGTCGGTGTCATGGTCTTCATGCCAATTTTTGTGCCGTCAAATTGAGACAGATTTCTGGATTTGCTTTCTCCTTGTCTTTGCCGTTTTACGGCGAGGTTTTTTGGTGTCAGCTTCGAGCTTTGCTTTTTCTCTCTGTATCCGTTCCAGGAGTTTTTCGGCGGGTTCGTCGTTTGGGTCTTGGGGAACTAGCTCACCCCAAAAGGCTTTGGCTAGGATGGATTGTGATAATTTGTTGGCTTTTACTTTGGCTTGCTGGTAATGGGCCTCTAGTTTGTCGGCGATGGTGAAAAGTTTATTAACCTGGCGGACTATTTCTTGCTGCTCTTCTAGGGGGGGGATAGAGATGGGGTAAGTTTTTAAAGAACGACCTGTAAAGTGCTTGATGGTAGTGCCTGTAAAAAGCTCAGTTAGTTTTTGGGAGTCTGCATCATTTTTCAGATTAAAGACTAACCAATCTGCTATCATCGGAATTGTGAATCTAACCCTATGAAGTGCTTTTTGGAAAACTACTGGCTCGTTTCCTCCATTCCACACTGCGGCCCTCCCAGGTTCGCCGCCTTCACAAACGAATACATCGCCATTTTGTACTAACAGTTTCCTTAATTCGTTGTTACTTATTCTCAACTGCTTTAAATCATCTAGCTCAAATGAAAACCATCGAACGTTTTTATTTCGCAAATAGTTTACCTTGTTGCCAGAGTTTTTACTCGCATCCAGCATCTTTCCAAGACGTAATTCTGAAATTTGGTGTAGATAAAAACATTTCCATCTACTAGGAATATCAAAACTATTCCAAATTTCTACAAATTCGGCATGTCTCAAAGATGCCTGTATTTTATTTCCGATTACCTGAGTATTTTCCACCTCTGGATGTTTTTCTCGCCATTTTTTGGTTAGTTTTCCGGTGACGGCGGCGGTGAGGATTGACTGGCGGAAGCGTTTGATTATGGTGGGTATGTTGTCCAGCCGTTCTTTGACAGTTTCAATGCGGGGAATGATTTTATCCAGCTTGGCAACAATGCGTTTTTGCTCGTTTAGGGGGGGCAGGGGGCAGAGAAGTTTCCAAAAGATAGCGGGATTTACATGGGGAGTACCCGTACCCTTAGGTTTTGAATTAATTAAATTGTAATTTTTGTTAATGAAGTTGAAAATATATTTTGGCAAAGTAATGATTGGCTTTAGGACCATCAGGGTTGAGCCAGCAGCCCCCTTCATACCCATTCCAGTCAAGCCAAAACGTGCACCATCCCAAACTACTAAAATGTCATCTTCATCAATCAACTTGGAGGATGATACATCTGCAAATTCATCAATAATCCCTTTCTTGAACGCTTTGATGTTTATATAAGGCACCATTCCTTTGTTGGCTTCAGTGGCAAGTACCTTAGGTTTTTTGCCTTTACCATAAATGACAACATTGTCTAAATTAGTCACCGTCCACCCCCTTGGTAACATTCCACTCATTCCCCTCCCTCCTGCCCACGACTCTCTACCCACTCTCTACTAATCTCCAACTCCCTGGCTAGTTCTTCTTCACTAGGCAGATACAGCATATATTTGGAGGCGAAAAGCTGTTCGTTTTCATTCAAGACTGAATACTTAACAATGGTCCGATCCTTTTCTTTGCACAGAATCAGCCCTACGGTGGGGTTATCATCCTTACCCTTCTCAAGGTCGTCAAACATGCGCACATACATATCCATTTGCCCCACATCTTGGTGGGTTAATTCTCCTTTTTTCAAATCAATCAATAGGAAGCATTTCAACAGGTAATTATAAAACACTAAATCAATGTAAAACTCTTTGGTTTCAGTTGAGATGCGTTTTTGTCTGGCGACAAAAGCAAAGCCTTTGCCTAGTTCCAGTAAAAATGACTGTATATTGTTTATGATCGCTTTTTCTATGTCTGATTCGTGCAATACCTCAGATTCAGGTAAACCTAAAAAATCAAGAATATACGGATTTCTGATATTATCTGATGGTTTGTTGACCTTATGCCCCTCGCTGATTAATTCCATAACTCCGGCTTTGTCCTTGCTTTTTAGCAGTCGGGCAAATAGAAATGTGTTCATCTGACGTTGAAGCTCCTTAATGGTCCAACCTTCCTGCGCCGCCTCTATTTCATAAAAAAGACGTTCATTACGGTGTTCAACCCGAATCAATAACCGGTAGTGGGACCAGCCAAGTTCAGGTAAAAACCCCAAATCAGCTTCATTTTTTTCCACGGCAAATGACATTTGATCCAAAACGCCACTTTGGGTGTGGCGTTTTTTGACCTCACCAGATTCGCCACATGGCATGTGGCGAATTGCCGGAATGCGCTCTGAATAAACGGTATAGAAGTTTCTGAAGTAGCGTAAATTGGTTGTCGAAAAGCCTCTACCATACTGATCTGTCAGATCAATAGACAAATTTTCGATAACTTGTTCCCCGTAATCAGCCCTCTCTTTGCCCCGCTGTATTTCGTTTACTATTTCACGTCCTACCAGCCAGTAGGCAATGACCATGTTGTTGTTTACCGTCCTGAGGACATTACTGCGGGCATGTTCGAGTATAGAAACAACCCGCTCAAGTAGATTGGTTCCGGTTGCTTCTATTTGCCCACATTCATCATTCAGATTCTTTAATGTCATCTGCCACCACTTGTTTTGTATGGATTGTTCCGGTTGCTGCTCATTCCATTTCCTCGGCTTCAAGCAAATCCAAAATCTCTTGCAGTTCATCCACACAGGCAGTTAGCTCGGTAATCGCATCACCCACCAATACCTGAGGCTCTGGGAGTGAATCGGGGTCCTCTAGGCTTTCATCCTTTAACCAGGTGATATCGAGATTGTAATTTCTTTCAATGATCTGTGATAATGCGAATTTACGAAAACGCCCCTCTTCGCCCAAGTCTTTGCGAGTGGCTTGTCCGTTAGGGTCGTCGCCGTAGCATGTTTCAAATTCTTCAAAAATCTTAGGTACCAGCGGGCGATCTTTTTTGGTAACTCCGGGGATATTGGTACGGCAGTCATAGATCCACGTATTTTCGGTAGCCAGGCCCTTTTGAAAGAAAAGTACATTGGCTTTCACACCCTGCGAATACGGGGTGAAACAGCCATTGGGTAGTCGCAAGATGGTGTGTAGATTACAGTCTTCCATCAAAAACTTGAATACATCCCCAGCTTGGTCAGAAAAAAGCACATTATCGGGTAAAACCATAGCAGCGCGACCGCCTGGCTTTAGAATAGTGACAACATGCTGAACAAAATTTAACTGCTTGTTGCTGGTGGATACGGTGAAATCATCTCGTACTGGCGCTTGGTTAGCCCCTTTGGTGCCGAAGGGGGGATTGGTCAGGATACATTCGTAACGCTCACCACGGTCTGGTTCATAAATGCTGTCACCAAGGTAAATTTTTGGCTCCAGGCCATGGAGAAATAAATTCATTAAAGCCAGTCTGCGAGGGCGGGGCACCAGTTCCTGCCCGTAATAGGTCTGTTTTTTGATCCGCGAGACCTCGTTTCTGTCCAAAGCAGCTTTGGTTATTTCCATCAACCATTCATAAGCAACCATCAAAAAACCGGATGTCCCACAGGCCGGATCGCAGATTTTATAGTCTTTTGCTACGCGTGGGTCGGGCTGCATGACCTTGACAACTGAGCTGATAAGCACACGGGGCGTAAAATACTGCCCAGCCCCTTTTTTACCCTCTGCGGCGGACTTTTCAAGGAGCCCTTCAAAGGCGGCTCCTTTTACATCTACTGCCATCGAAGACTACCCGGTCTGGATAAGAGAATTTCGATAGCCGCAATTTGCTCTGGATTTTCGCTTACAAATTTCTCAAAGAGCTTCAGGTAATCTTCGGGTTTTTGATAATCACTGCCTACCCGAAACATCACCTCATCTTCAACCGTATCAAGGATATCGTAGCCCTTAAAAAAGATCATCTTGGGACGGGGGTAATTGACAAGAAGATCCTGAAAGCCTTTGTCTCGCAAAAGCTTCATGGTATCGAGGAAGTTTTTTTCGAGGTTTTCCTGGAGTTGATCGGTATAAGCCCGCATGTCGCCATCGGGAATATATTTTGCAAATTGCTCTCTGGCCTCGTTTCCCATGTTTTTTTCAATGCGCCGAAAGCGTTTGACCAGGACCTTGATATTGTAGTCTTTGTCCTGGTTGTCATAGATCTTTTCAATAATTGCAGAAAGTGGCACGGAACCTTTTTTTAGGTTGACATCAAAATCCGTGGTGTTTTTGAAATACTCGATCAATGAACCGTCAAAGCAATCAAAGATCGTGAATTTTTCTTTGTTGATTTCTGGACATAAACGAGTGCCTCTCCCTAGCATTTGCACCCAAAGAATACGGGATTTGACCATGCGCATAAAAACAACCATCTCGATTTCTGGAATATCAACACCCGTAGTCAGCATATCAACCGTCACCACAATTTTAGGTTTGGGTCTATTTCTATATTGCCTGATTTTTTGAAGAGGTCTATCTACGGTGCCGGTGATCTTCATCACAAAATCATCACCCTCCGAAAAGACATCCTTACAGGTGCGCACCACCTCGTCGGCATGTGAAACATGGGGCAGGTCATTTACGGCAAATATCAGAACTTTTGGAAAACGATGAGTGTCTTGATGGTGGAGGTCGGTATATTTTTTGAGCGCCCTTATAATCTTCTTTGTGCTATCTGGTGCGGTTATTTTTGCCTCTATCTCGCTAGCTGAAAATTCTCTTGCATCTTCCAAGGTGTCGAATTTTTCAGCGCCGGTTTCAGTATCAACTTCACCAACAAGCTCGCCTTCTTTGAGAAAGGTGCCATTGAGGTGAATATCAGATTTAATCCTTACTGCGTCATAGTCAACAAGATAGCCATCGAGCACAGCCTCTTCGGTGCTGTATGAGAACACTTTGTTATTAAACATTGCCAGGGTATGCGTAGCTGGGGTGGCGGTAAGCCCAATTTTGACAGCATCAAAATAGTCCAAAACATATTTCCAGGCACTGATCTCCTTGGCCGCAT
>CAZRLV010000145.1:0-8363 GCA_964600955.1 uncultured bacterium | reverse complement strand
TATCAATTAGGGGCCCTATATCTTGAGTTATCCAAAACCGCTGATGCTATTCCCTGGATTCAAAAGGCCGCAGCTCAGGGTTGGGCACAGGCTCAATTTCGTCTCGGCGAGTTGATGTTAAAAGGCAGGGGAATCTTGCAAAACCCCTCTCGAGCCGCATTTTGGCTTGAAAAAGCCTCCAGACGCAAACATTTGGAGGCTGGATTTCGACTCGGGGGCCTCTATTATAAGGGAGTCGGGGTTTCTCAAAACTATAAATTAGCGGCTAAATTCTTTAGGGCGGCCGCCCGGGCTGGGCATGTAGGGGCACAGTTTCGTCTGGGACATTTATATGAAACGGGGACCGGCGTTAAACAAAGCTATGGGCTTGCCATTCTATGGTACAGAAAAGCCGCGAATAAGGGAGATTGGTATGCCTGTGCCAATCTGGCTAAAATGTACGAGCATGGCCTGGGTGTTGCCCAAGACTATGGGCAAGCCTCGCACTGGTATATGAAGTCTGCCCGTCAGGGGGACTGGTTTGCCGCATCTAACCTTTCACGGTTTTATCGTTTGGGGCTCGGAGTTAAGCGCGATGCGTTTCAGTCCATGCAATGGCATCTAAAATCCATCGAACTGGGTAACCCTAATCTTGCGGCCCCCATGAAGCCCGAGGGCTTTTTTAAACTTCAATCCAAACTCTAGGCTCTTCTAAAGCCAAAGTAAATATCACGAGCCGTACGTTTTTCCCCGGACTTTAGCTCAAACTCCAAAGCTCCATCATAACGGTCTCCATTATTTGTAAATCCGCGCTGATTCAAACGGCTAAGATCAATTTTTTCGATTCCAGCTTGACCAAGGCTTATAGGACGCCGGTTTTTGTTAAACAACTTCAAATCTTTAAAAATTGGGTCCAGTCGATCGATCGTTCCATCACGGTTTAAATCAAAGCTCTTTAGCTCTTCAATTCCATCCTTAAAGCCGTTTGCGTCCCCAAATAACTCCTTACCAGAGTCTATTTTTCCATTGTGGTTACGATCAAGCGACAAAACAAAATCATCCCCCGTAACAAAAGAGGTTTTTTCTGATTTTCCATCGCCATCGAGATCAAATAACACCCCTTGATCAATGCCCGTGGTGTCTACGCCATTACCATCGAGATCAAAAACCAAAGGGTCCGCCTCCTGACGAGCCCCCTGACCTGCACCACTCATGGAGACTTCAATATTTTCATTTTCACTCTGCGCTGTTTGCTTATTAGTGCGGGTTTGAAGCTTGAATTCAAAATTGAGAAAAAGCTCAAAATAGTCTTCGGGGTCATTTTCAACGTCTTCTCCAAAAAGAATACGCTCAAGATCATTGGCCTGGTCTAGTTGTCGCAATACTCGGCGTAGCTCTTCCTGTCGCCCATCATCATCAAAGCCAAAAAGCTGGCTTATCATAGCCCCATCAAAATTTTCCTGATTCAGCAGGTCTTGATTCAAGTCGTCCAAGTTTGCCAACATTTCATCTTGTGGATGAGTCGAGAAATACTCTAAAATTTCTTCTAATCCAGCAGGGCTCTTAATCGATAATTGCTTGGGGTCCAGAAGTGGGAGTGGCGCTTTTTGATTCTGAACCCCTGTTTCTGGTGTCGGACTAGAGCCCTGCTGTGTAAAAAGGTTTTTGGGGCCGAGACTAAGAACTCTCTGAGATTGAATAACATCCATGTTAACCTCCAATAACCGTCCCTGGTTATTTTAAGAAAATGTGGGCACCGCCCCTGACCCTATCGACATTTCTCGTCTGAAACTTTATGGGGTTCTCAAAAATATTTTCAAGTCATTTAGAGTTTACGCATAAGCTAGGAAGTGATGGATTGAGAGCAGCCGTGTATAATGAGGCGTGAGCTTTTGAATGGAGCCCCATGGCGTCAAAAAACAAAGAAAAAATAATCAATAATGTCACGGTTTTGGCTAGCAAATACCGGGTAATCTCAGAGATCGGGGACATTCATTATGGTTCAGCCTATTACGGGGAAAGTGTTGAAGACTCTAAGGTTTTCGTACTCAGGATCTTTTACGATTACGTGCTTAAGTCGGAACAGGCCTATGTTGAACTTGAAGATGAGTTTTTTGAATATCTTGACGGTGCTTCCGATCATGTCCAAAAGCCCATAGAGGTTCTAAGAATCAATCTCGATGGATTTGATCATAAATTTCCTGTTCTTGTTTTGGAGAGACTCGAAGGAACCACCGCAACCGCGGTCATGAAAAAAGATGAGGATGGGATTATCGACAAAGATCGGGCTATGGTTTTGGTCGCCGAACTTTGTGAAGAGCTTGAGCCCTTGAGCTCGCGTGAGTATTTTCACGGGGGTCTTCATCCAGGCTCCCTGATTATTACCTCTGACTTCAAGGTTCGACTCTTTAATATGCCCTATCTCAAGCTTGAGAACAAACCCTTTGATAAAAATTCAACCCAGCGCTTTTACGGTGCACCGGAGCTATTTAAAGGCGAAGAAAAAAGCTTGAAAACTGAAATTTATGCTGTGGGCTGTCTCCTGCATGAATTGCTTGTTGGGGGGCCCCCTTTTGAATCTGAAGACCAAGAAGAAGCGCACGTGGAAGATGTCTGTCCGGGTTTGAATGGAATCCCCGCTAAAATTAACAAGCTGATGCTGAGTTGTCTTGATAAACAACCGGGCAAAAGACCTGCCAGCTTTAAACTGATCGCTGAGTCCCTGCGCAAGAGTTCCAAAATCAGGTCCGGGGTCGGTCTTGTAACCAAGATTGCGATGACGGTCGTAGGTTTGTTGGTTTTGGGTGGCGGCTACTACAGCTACGACCTACACCTAAAGGCTAAAAAAGCCAAGGCTATGGCTCAGGCTCTTCAAAAAAAGCGCGACCAGGAAATTCTAGCTAAAAAGAACGCCCAAAAGAAAAAGCAGGCTGCTGAACGGGCCGCTTTGGAACAAAAGGCTCTTGAGGAGAGAAAAGCCAAAATTCTCGCCCAAAAAAAGAAAGAAGAGGAGCGAGAAAATTATCGTCCTCCGGACCTACCCGGTATGGTTTATTTTCCCAAGGTCACCTTCAATATGGGTGATATCCGCTGTTATCCAGACTGTAATACGGTGCATCGCATAACCCTCGCACCCTTCTATTTAGATATGACCGAAGTCACTAACGAGGCCTTTCACAAATTTGTAAAAGAAGCCGGTCATGCTCCTCCAAAAAATAAGCGCAATAAATATAATCTTTGGCGGGGTGCAGATATCCCGGATGAAATCAAGCGCCAACCGGTAATTAATGTTAACTGGAAATCCGCCAGTGAGTATTGCCTTTTCGTAAAAAAGCGTCTGCCAACTGAGGCCGAATGGGAGTACGGGGCACGCGGAATCGAGGCCCGAATGTATCCCTGGGGGGAAGATGACCCCACACCCGTTTTAGCCCAATTTGATGGAGAATGGTCTGGACCGGAAACCCTCTATGAAGTTGATTTTTTTGAACCCGGAAGAACTTCGGATGGGCTGTATAATATGCTAGGTGGGGTGAAAGAGTGGGTTCAGGACTGGTACAGCGCTGATTATTACCAAAACCCGCCACCGGAGAACCCCAAGGGGCCGGAAGTTGGCGAGAGAAGATCCGTTCGAGGTGGCTCGTGGGAAGAGGTTCCTGAAATTTCTGCTGTGCGAGACAGTCTCGACCCCAAGTCTCAATTAGAGGGTCTGGGTTTTCGATGTGCCAAGACCGTTATCATTCCAGAATAGAAACGGTTTAACTTCAAGTTGAACGAGCTTCGGATACGTCCTGTTCTTGTTCGGGAGTGTAGGCGAACTCGGCCTTGTTCAGGGCATAACGATAAGCGTTCTCGGCACTGATATCCCCCATGGAAAGAGCGGACTTGATCATGTCGTCCATAAGCTGCATTCCACGGTCCTTGGCCGTTTGAATATATTCGTTAATTTGAAAGGTTTTTCCATCACGAATTAAAGCTGAAATTGCGATGCTTTTTAACATGATTTCCTGCACCGCGACTCTTCCGCCGCCCTCTTTCTTAATAAGTTGCTGGGCAATAATTCCCTTGAGGTTTTCAGAAAGGTTCATACGAATTTTGGCCTGATCTTCTGACGGGAACATATTTACAATTCGATCGATAGTTTTAGCTGCAGAGTTGGTGTGCAAGGTTCCAAAAACCAGGTGACCCGTCTCTGCCGCCTCCAGGGCTAGGGCCGTGGTTTCCTCATCGCGAAGCTCTCCTACCAAAATAATGTCCGGGTCTTGTCTTAATGCTGATTTGAGGGCGTTTCCAAAACATAGGGTGTTGGTCCGCAGTTCGCGCTGCATTATTTTACTTTTCTTGGGAGAGTGTACAAACTCAATAGGGTCTTCAATAGTAATCATATGCTCAGATCGATTAGTATTTACAAAATCCAACATAGCGGCCAAAGTGGTGGACTTTCCCGATCCTGTAGGGCCGGTTACGAGAATTAGTCCGTTGACCTCCATGCAAAGGTTTTCAAACACCTCTGTATTGCGAAAGCACAAATCCTCCATGGAAAGGATTTTAGAGGGCAGAACCCTTGCCACAATAGCAGTTCCCAGTCTCTCTTGCGCTACGTTTAACCTTAACCTGCAGGTGTTTTCAATATTATAGGCCTGATCCACTTCTTTATTGGATTGAAAAATTCTTTTGCCATCTTCCCCGAGGAGTTGGTATCCAAGCGAAAGGGTGTCAGAAGGCCTTAGAACTGGCATTTCCTTTTGATGTTCCATTGTGCCGCTTATACGAAAAATTGGATGATAACCAACACTTAAATGAATATCAGATGCCCCCATATGAAAAGCGCGCTTCATGATATCTACGGCACTTTTCGTATAGGTATTCTCCACCTTTTGAATAGGCTCTACCTTGGTAAACTCATTGCAATGGTGGCATTTGATAGCAGAGAACGGGATTTCGAGCTGACAGATGGGGCAGATACGAGTTTCAGGATAATCCGCGGAACTGTTAATCAGTTTGTCCAGCTCTTCCTTACGGGCCTGATCAACCATTGCCTTAAGGTCCGGGAATTTTTTGTTGGCAAAGACCACGCATTTTTTTGCGTATCCTCGAATAGCCGCGCCAAACCCCCCCTCAAGGGCCTCGAGTAAAACAGCATATTCTTCTACGGAGCCTTGCTTGAGTCCACCAAGAACTTTTTGCAAAATCCCGCATTTTTCTTTTGCCGTTTTCGCTTCAATAACAGCTTTTCGTGCATTCTCCATACCTATTCCTCTTGATCTAAATACTTCGCTGGTATTGTTCGCGCTCTAGTTTCCATACAGGAACCCCGCAAAATCGTTCACCCTCTGGACAAATTGGCCTGGATCTTGACATAAACCGCGCAGTGCAAGGAGGTAGAAAATGCTTGCCAATCCCAGGGTGTATCTGACTGATTTGAGTCGCCTCCTCCAAACTTGCCCGCCAAATTTCCTCCTGGGCGTTATAACAAAGACGCATGGCCATTTTATGTTTGAGGTTAAGAATGTCAGCACTTTCACTAAAACGAATTGCCAGGCTATTCGGGAGCATATAACTTGCCTGCTCAAAGTTCATTCCAAGCTTCAAGCCCTGATTCACAAAATCCCATACTTTTTCCATTGTTTCCTGATAATACGCTTTGGTTTCCGGCTCCTGAGTTAAAATTTTGGGCGTAACATAATCGGGTTCTCCATTGAAATGGCACTCAAGAATGGGTCTTGAGCCTGGGGTCATACGATGTCTTTGGTCTTGAGAATCTGCGCTATGAGAGAGTTTTTTGCGAAAAGTGTACTGTGAGTGTAAAAGTGTGCGCATTAGCTTGGAATGAGTACTTAGGTTCATGGATTCGCGTAATAGGGGATTGTGCTTTGAGCTGAGAATGCGCTCGATTAATTCTTCATCATTGAGCACACGGTCCTCAATTGCGCAGACCTCACGAATAGATCTAGCCAAAGTTTTTTCCTGATTAACCTTATAATCCACAAGGGCAGAAAGTTTTCCCTCAAGGCTTTGGTCAAAATCGTGCAGAAACTCCGTTGTTTGGCCACCCTGAACATCCTGCAAAAACTGGTATTCCAGGGTTTCTTCAAGCGCAAGACTTTCTTCAATCACTTCGCTCAGGCTTTGCCCGTCTCCAATAACTTCTCTCATCATGGCGTCTACAAGCAGCTTTTGCTCATGCGGGAGATCAAAAACCCTGGACAATCGATGGTAACGCATCAAGGTGATCAAAGAAATAGTATGGTGCAAATAGGCTGTAGTACCAATCGGCAAAACATAACGTCCAATCTCTCGTGTAAAAGTTCCAACCTCTTTTCTGGCTCTTTTACTGCCCTTACGCGATTTAAATCGCTTTAGATAATCGCTTTCAACCTGTGGCTTGAGACTGCGGTTTAATTTGCGATACGCATCAATTTGAAATTCATAGCACTCACGCAAGTGATGGGCCTGGGCTTCATTAAGTCCCGGCGGGAAATAAAACTGATCCTGGTGAACTTTTACATAGCGCTGTGAGACTTGTTCGGAGTTATAAAAGGGATGGGAATGCAAAAAGCTCCAAATGCAGTTTCTAGAGACGTTTTCTATAGAAAAGTGCAAATAGGTGTGCTGAAACGTTGTGTGATGTCCTGCCTGATATAAGGAGGCCACAAGAGATCCATGAGGGCTTTTTTCAGAAGGGTTTAGACCTTTGTCGACCTCCCCTGGAAGAACAATGCCTTTGCTGGAGTAACAGGTTCTAGCAGCAGAAACAATGTCTGAAAAGGGGGTGGATGATGTGTTTAGTAATTTTACTCTAGGTGAGGAATGAGTTGGCATATCGAATCAAACCCTTGCATTTTGATTGCCCCTTGACTACCATGGGGCCACGGCGAAAGTAGCGCAGTGGTAGCGCATCTCGTTGCCAACGAGGAGGTCGCGGGTTCAAATCCCGTCTTTCGCTCTCTTGCTAGCCCTTCGTTGACTGCTCGAACTGGCTACCCAGATCACCGCTTCATTCAAGCGCGCCGCCGCTACCAAGTTTCCTGAACACGAAGGAATATTCCAACGTATCAACCTGGGAGGCCTTTCAAAATTCTCTAAGTTTTCCACGGAGCTTTTCCCGCCATTGGCGCAAGGGAGAACCTACAACATGGTAGGGGTTTAGTCAATTTTTGTCTGCTGGCTTCCACTCAACTATTTTTTCTCCAGGACGAATAAGTTTGAGCTTTTTACGAGCAGTTTTTTCTTGCCCAAGGGGGGTCTTCAGCTCTTCAATCTGGCGATACAATTGGCCATTTTCTAATTCCAGTTTCTCAACCTGACCCTTCAAGGTTTTGATCTCAACCCGCCTGTCTTTCATTTCTGAATATTTTTTTACATAAATATTTGAAACAAACATCAGGATTACAAAGAAGCTCAAAAAGACCCCCAGATAAATTAAGGTTCCCCCTAAAGGGGCGGGGTTTTTGCCTACTGAAGAGGGGGTTTTTAATTTTAACGGAACGAGGTCCTGCGAGTCTGACATAAACCTTCTGTGCTAGTCCTGAATCGGTTCCGGAATTTCTTCAGGGGACCCCTCAGAGCCTTCCTCTTCCTCCTCAGGGCAAATCTTGGATACGCCCACGAGAAAATCACCCGCACCAAGCCGAATCATACGCACCCCCTGAGTGGCTCTACCATAGCGTGGAATATCTTTGGACAGAAGCCTAATAATTTTACCGTTTTTTGAAATCAAAATGATTTCTTCACCCAGTTTGATCTCCATAAAACCAATTACATTGCCTATTTTATGAGTCACTTTGATATTTAGAACTCCTTTTCGAAAGCGTTCCGTTTTTCGATACTCACTCAAATAGGTTCTTTTGCCAAAGCCTTTCTCTGTTACTGCTAACAGAGTGGTTTTCTCGCGAGCACCTTCGTCTTCAACCGCCAGAATCTCCATTCCAACAACATAGTCGCCTTCTTCTAGACGAATACCTCCCACTCCCTGAGAAACTCTGCCCACGGATCGCACCTGTTTCTCGGGAAACCGAATGGCCTTACCATGATAGGTCCCCATAATAAGCTCGCAGGAATTGTCAGAGAGTTTGACAGAAACGACTTCGTCTTTAGGTGACGCAAAACGAATCGCAAGAATACCATTGTCACGGGTTGCAGACCGATAGGCTGACAGCTTGGACTTTTTGATTAGGCCATTTCTAGTCACCATGGTGATAAAGAGTTTATCCTCATCCTTAAAGGAGTTGTCTTCGAGTGATTCCACTGGAATCATAGCCGTCACCTTCTCCCCTTCTTCGAGTTGGAGAAAATTAACCATGGCCTTACCTTTTGAGGTACGCGATCCCTCAGGAAGTCGATAAGACTGGCGCGCGAAACATCGGCCCCGATTCGTGAAAAAGACT
>CAZRLV010000144.1:0-8420 GCA_964600955.1 uncultured bacterium | reverse complement strand
CCACTTTGCTTTTTTCTGTTTTAGCCCCTATTTGCGACGTTCGTCAGGCTGTAACTCTGGACCCCAAACAACCTGGGGATTTAGTTTATATTATCGGTGCTACCGGATCTGAAATGGGCGGTTCTGAATTTTTTAGGGCCATGGCCGAACTGAATTCCAAACCGCAAAATATTGGATCAGAGCCCCCGCGTCTGAAACTGGAGTCGGCTCTGAAGCCGTACCGGGTTCTGGAGGACTGCATTCGAAGTTCCTTGCTGCGTTCCTGTCATGCCCTGGGTCTTGGAGGAATAGGACTGGGCCTGGCTCGAATGTGCATGGCTTCAAATCTGGGGCTTGATATAGATCTTAACCGAGTGCCCACGCATGCAGCGATTGAGGACGTTCAAGTCCTACTTTATGCAGAAACCTGCTCACGTTTTATGCTTAGCATTGATCCTGACCATCAGGCTGAGTTTGAGGCTCGTTTCTCAGGGCTTGACTATGCAGTCTTGGGCAGAGTTTCTGAGGATCCGACTTTACGGGTCAAAGGCCTTGGGGATAGAACCATCATCGATCTTAGTGTGGCGAGCTTAAAATCCCATTATAAAAGGCCTCTTGGAGGCAGAGAATGAAGGCGCGCGCTTTGGTTATTACCGGTGATGGGCTCAACTGTGAGACTGAAACCGCTAGGGGGTTTGAATTAGCCGGGGCCCAGCCCTCGATTTACCATTTACGTGATGTACTGGAGCGTCCATCGCTGCTTGAAGAGTTTCAGATTTTGGCTCTGGTGGGTGGATTTTCACACGGAGATCATTTGGGGGCTGGAATGGTGCTGGCCCAGCGCCTTGGGCGACGACTCGGTGAACCTTTACGAGAATTTATTTCAAAAGGTAAACCTTTGATTGGAATCTGTAACGGATTTCAAGCCCTGGTGCGACTGGGTGTTTTACCTGGAGGAATCGGGGGTTCTTTCGAACCGAGTGCGGCTTTGATAATGAATGAATCCGGGAAGTTTGAGGATCGCTGGGTATCTCTGAGGGTGAATCCTCATTCCAACTGTCTTTGGACCGCAGGAATAGAAAATCTATATCTACCTATAAGACATGGGGAAGGGCGCTTTATCGTCCGGGATGATCAAACCTGGTCTGAACTTCTGGCGTCTGAGCAGATTGTTTTGCGCTATGATCCGCTCAATCCCAATGGTTCTCATGGAGATGTAGCGGGACTTACAAACGCAAAAGGTAATGTCCTGGGCTTAATGCCGCACCCCGAGGGGTTTCTCTATGGCTGCCATCATCCGCTCTGGTTTAGAAGAAATGAAAGTACACGCCAAATCAGTGAGATGGGTCAGGGAGTTCAATTATTTGAAAACGCACTAAGGGCAGTAGTTTGAGGTCTGAAGAAAAATTGGGGGGTCATTTGGAACTTGGCCCGGGAGCTGGCGGACTTATAGTAAGGGATGCGTGGGCTCAAAATCTGTCCGAGCAAAAGCTTGTTTGTGTTGGGTTTGGTAGTGGCCAGGGCAGTAATCTGGAGTACCTGCTAAAAAACGCCAAGAGCTTTCAGATTCCTCTTATCTTTTCGGATCAAATTTGTCCCATTCGCGAGCTATGCGAGGATTACGAGATTGAATGGCTCTATCTAAGTGGGTTTGAGGCTTGCGGGTCAAGAGCCTTGGCCAGGAGCCAGGCAAGATTGGATGAATACCGTGAGCGTTGCGACCTGTTTGATCGAGAAATTCTTAGAAAACTCAAGGATTTTTTCTGCCAGAGCGCTATGCCGGATTTTTTAGTTCTGGCTGGTTATATGCGCATCTTGGGTCCTACTCTCCTCGAAGAATTTAAAGACCGGGTTATCAATGTTCACCCCGGTGACCTTGCCTGGCAGGACCCGCATGGGGTTCGTATTCTGCGTGGTTCAAAAGCAGTTTTGAGGGCCTTAGCTTGTGCGGTGTCAACGACCTATTCTTGCGTTCATCTGGTGTCTCAGGAGGTGGACGCAGGCGAGATTCTAGTACGTTCCAAACCCTGTCCGGTGGAGTGGGACCGCTATCCCGGGTTGCGCAATAAGCTTTTAAAAGAATGGGGAGAAACGAATCTCGCAAAAATAAGAGAAGCCCGACTTTTAGAATATTTAAGGGGCTTGAAAACGGGCAGACCTGAGCTCTATAAGGATTTAAAAACCCTGGCCCGTGATCATCAGAACAAGCAAAAACAGGTTTGTGACTGGCCAGCACTGTTGAAGGCAATCAATCTTCTTGCAGCCGGAGCGATTGAGCTGAGTTCGCAGACCTGGGAAGACGGGTCGCGTAAAATCAAGCAAGGTGGAAAAGATCTCGCACCATGGGGACTGGGGTTATCATGAGAACCGGGGGAATTCTCATTTTAGACTTTGGCGGTCAATACACGCAGTTGATTGCCAGAGCAGTGCGTCGCCAGGGTGTTTACTCAGAGATTCTCTCGCATGCGAGCGATCTCAGCTCTCTTGAGAAGATGGCACCAGCGGGGATCATTCTTTCTGGCGGTCCCGAAAGTGTCTATGAGCCGGGAGCCCCTCAATTAGATCCTGGCTTTTTGGACTCCAAGATTCCTGTACTTGGCATTTGCTATGGAATGCAATTGATCAATCATATGCTCGGGGGCAAAATGAACCGCGAGGCGACTGCCTCCAAAGAGTACGGTGAAACCCCCATTGAGTTAAACCTTAGCAGTCCTCTTTTTAAAGGACTTCAGTCGCAGACATCGGTATGGATGAGTCATGGGGACAGTGTGGATGAGAGCCATCTGGCTGATGGGTTTGAAGTCATAGCACGCAGTGCGAGCCACGTAGCTGCGATTTCAAATGAAGAGCGCTCGATTTATGGAGTGCAGTTTCATCCTGAAGTGAGTCATAGCCTGCAGGGTGAAGCCATGGTTGACAATTTCCTATCACAGATCTGCAAGGCCGAGATGAATTGGACTCCCAGTGCATTTCTTGAGGAGGCGCGCGAAATTATCCGTGAGACTGTGGGGTCGCGTGCTGTACTCTCTTTTGTGAGTGGGGGCGTGGATTCAACGTTTGTAACGGCCTTACTGGGAAAGACCTCAGGAATTGGCCCTGTTTTCGCAGTCTATATCGAGGCCTTGATGAGAAAAAACGAGGGAGAAGAGGTCGAGCGGCTTTTGCAAGAATCCGGGGTTAAAAGTTTTACGCGCGTGGATGCTACCGATCGTTTTTTGGCCGCTTTGCAAGGAGTTCAGGACCCGGAAGAGAAACGAAAGAAAATTGGAAATCTCTTCGGTACGATCCAGCAGGAAGTTTGTGAAAGTCTGGGCCTTGATCCCCAGACCACCGTCCTGGCTCAGGGTACACTGTATACCGATCGCATAGAGAGCGGACAGGCAGGTACTGGAAAGGCCCACTTGATCAAATCCCACCATAATGTGGGCTGTGAGTTTATTGAAAAGCTGCAGCGACGAGGGCAGATTGTTGAACCCAATCGTCTTATTTTCAAAGATGAGGTTCGTGAAGCTGCGCGTGCTTTTGGACTTCCTGAAGAGTTGGCTGCGCGTCAGCCTTTTCCTGGTCCCGGGCTGGGAATTAGAATCGTTGACACCAAGAAGGACTGGATCAATGCAGACTTTGCTGCCCTGGATCTTCAAATTCGATCCATGGCACTCAAAGAGGGGATCGATGCGGCCCTCTTACCGGTTAAAACCGTGGGTGTTCAAGGGGATGCGAGAAGTTATGCATTCACAGCGATTCTCAGGGGCGAAGAAAATTGGGAAACATTGCGTCTTTTAGCGCAAAAAATCCCGGGTAGTTGTCCGGGAGTCAATCGAATTGTGGTGGATCTGACACCTGGGCCTATGCGGGATTTTAAGCCGGTTTGCGTTTCTACTCCCGTGGACCTGAATAGTTTTACTTTATTGCAGGAGGTTGATCAATTTGGGCGCGAATTCCTTCAAGGGGTTAGCCAAAATATTGCACAGACTATTTTTATTCTTTTTGGGGCAAATCCTTTTGGAGGCGATCAACCTGGAATTGCTTTGCGTGCGGTTGTCACAGATGATTTTATGACGGTGACTCCAGCGAGGGCTGTCCACAGTACAGGTACAGAGCTTCGTACTCCAGGCACCCTTGCCTGGGAGGCATTGCAAGGGCTTGGTGATGAAATTATGAAAAGATTCAAGCTGGGCTCTTTTGTTTATGACATCACAGATAAGCCCCCGGCCACAACATGTTGGGAATGAGAGCTTAGTAGGAGGACCAGAATAACTATGAAAACGGAGAAAGCATCGCCATGAAAACCATTCGTATTTTGTTTATTGCTGGATCGGTGAATGATCTTGAGAAGGATGGGAGTCCTACAGCCCTTGTGAATCGACTAATGTCGGCCATAGATAAGCTTAAAGCCGAGTCAAATTTCAAGATTGACCTACGTTTGGCGGCTTGTTCTGCGGATCGGACGCCGTTTTTGCTTCCAGCAGTTTTAAACGAGGAGCCTTTTGATGGAATCATCTATAGCGGCGGTTATTCTCTGGTTTTGGGGGCTGCCCTGCAAGAGGCGGTTTTGAGGCTGCGCTATGAGGAACGAATTTCTGTCTATCAAACCGAGTATCTTGACTTTTTAGATCATTCCAAGAGGGATGTGCAGTACTTACCTGGAATGTGGCGTCCTGAATTATTGGGAAGTGAGAGATCCTGGCTCTATGGGAGTAAGACCTGGATTCCCTGTATTGGGGTTCCTCTTAAAGAAAAGGCTAGCTCGGGTCTGAGCTCTTTTCTTTCCATTGTAGAAACTCCAGGTCTTAGTGAACCTCGCCCGGTGGTAGGGATCGGGCGATCAGACACAGCATTATACTCACTGGTGGAGATTCTTGGCAGGGACGGGAGTAAATCCTTAGGGATCGTCTATGACCAACAATCTGACCAGGCCGGAGCTTTGGCGCATAAGCTTGAGAACTTGCTTGACGAGCTGGGCATCGATTACCTGAACCATCAAGACGGTTCCCCGTGCAATGATGAGGGTTGGATTGTGCATATTGGCGATCCTCTTCAGGGTGCCTTAGAGTCCTTGGATGCCCGATATTCTCTGGTCATAAATCTCCCCTCAGAAAGTTACGCACATGCACCGTGGCAAGATCTCAGCCAGGTTAATGAGCGTTTGGATCATACCCTGACTGTGGGGGCCGCTGCCTGTGAGAACTGCGCGCTTTTGCTGGCTCGCTTAAAACCCAGCCCGCAAGTCACACAGAAACTGTGGAAGCTAAAGCATGATAAAACAGAGAAGAGTATGAGGAAGGAAGTATAGGAAGACTAGGAGATGGAACTAGAGAACTATCGGAACTAAAGAATTAGAGGAATGGATGAGGAGACAGAATACAGAATACAGGAGATAGGAGAAAGAAAAGAAGAAGAGCATTTCCATCCGTCATTCTCCGGCTTGACCGGGGGATCCATTTCTAGGATTGAAAGGAGATAGAAAACTATGAATTACAAGAAGTATCCCTTGATTTATGAGGGTAGTGTTAAGCGGATCTTTGAGATTCAGAAGCCTGGACCTTCTGGATTGGGTGAGGCTGTTTTTGAATTTACGGATGATAGCTCGGTCAAGGACTATGGAAAACTGCCTTTCAAAACTCCGTTTAAGGGTGAGGATCTTTGTGCCATGGCGATCACTGGGTTCAAGGAGATCGAGGAGCTTGGCATTCCAACCATCTATGAGGAACAACTCAGTGAGAGAGCCATTCGTGTCAAGTCCGTCAGGGTTATAGACCCGGATCAGCGTAACCTTTCAGAGATTACCTCCAATCGACTTGTGCCCCTTGAAACCATTGTCAGGCATGTAATTACGCCCCAATCTTCAGCCCGCAAAAGGCTCAAGTCCGGCATCCTTCACCCACAGGCTCTGGGGCTTGATTCTATTCCGTCTGAGTTTCCCTGTATTTTACCCAGGATGTTTTTTGAAGCTAGCACGAAGCTAAGAGCCGTGGATGAATACCTGTCCTGGGAAGAACTTAAAGCTTTGTCTACGGAATCTGTTGAGGTTCTCAACCAGATTGAAATCTACGCGCGTATGATTGGACTCTACGCCCTGAAAAAGGGCGCTTCTTTGGGACTGATTATCAATGATTTCAAGCTAGAGTGGGCTTTGGATCACCAGGGCTGTCCAATTTTGGCCGATATTCCTTTGGCCATCGATGAGATTACTTCGGCCTATACGGGTCGACCGTTTAAGAGCCTGGACGAGTTCCGCCAGGGATTCGCACTTTTTGTTCCGGGAGTTCAGCATAACCCGCAGGGATGGGTGAATCTTTCCAAGCAGATTTATCGCGATCATTATCTGGCGGCCGAGCCTGAATGGATCGCTGCTCTTGAGAAGGCACAGGCGGAGGGTTTGCCGGTGAGTTCTTACCCGGTGGCTCCTGAAATACCTGAAACCTTGATTGATTTTGCCTCACAGTTTTTTGGTGGTTTGAGAAATCTCTGGTGTGCTGCCGATAAACGCTCAGTTCGCTCCTTATCGGAAACCTTGAAAAAATATAAACAATGGGCCATTGCGACCTATCCGGAGCCTGTCGCGTGAGCCATTCGATTTCAAATCCATTATCCGAGCGTTATGCGGGCAAAGTTATGCGTGAACTTATGCATAGCGATCAGCCACGTGATCTTTATCAGCTTTCCTCGGATGCCATGCGTGAGATTTTCTCAAACCGTGTTCGAGTTTTGGGCTGGCGTCGTATTTGGCTCACTCTGGCTCGGATCCAAGCCAAGTTGGGAGTTTCCTGGAGTGAGCCTGCACTTCAAGCCATGGAGACGGTTATAGATCAGGTGGATCTGCATAGAATTCAGGAGTTGGAGTGTGAGACCCGCCATGATGTGATGGCGGCCCTGCACGAGTTTTGCGAAAAAATTGAAGAGTTTAGCCCAGGAAGTTCCGGTCTTTTACATGCGGGTGCTACGAGTTGCCTCGTAACTGATAACCAGGATTTAATTTCTATGCGTAAGGGAATGGATCTTCTGGTTTCGCGGCTCGGCGACATGAAGCAATCTTTAGCGAGTCAGGGCGGTTCAACAGAGTTTCAGTCCCGCTTAGAGAGGATTGCAGACCAGATTTCTTTGAGAAGAGAGAGAATTCGAGCCCGTGGAGCCAAGGGGACCACAGGTACCCAGGCTAGCTATCTTGAGCTTTTCAAGGGCCGGTCAGATGCCGTGCGGGCTTTGGATGAGGAATTATCACAAGAGTTAGGGTTTAGTGAGGCTTTTTTTCTTACATCTCAAACCTATCCCAGGCTTTTGGATTTTCAAGTGCTTTCCACCCTGGCTTTGGCAGGTCAATCTATTTTGGGAGACCAACCGCATGACCCGGCTTTAAGAACCTTGTCTGCCAATCTTCAGCGTATGGCCGCAGCGGCTTGTGAAATGGCGGGTGTGCAGTGGCTAGAGCGGAGTCTGGACGATTCAGCTCAAAGAAGAATCCTCATTCCCGAAGCCTTTTTATCTTTTGACGCGATCTTGTTCCGAGTGCAGGAGTTGGGATTTAAAAACTGTGTTTTTCAGGCCAAAGCAGAGTTTCCCAGAGCTGAAGTTCAAGCACTGCAGCATCTCAAGGAATCCCTGGTTAATTGTATTGAGCGCCTGGGCGCCTATTCCCTTCACTATCGAGATCTACCCTGTCTTTGCTACACGCATTATCAGGTGGCTCAGCCTTCGAGCTTTGGCAAGCGGTTTTGTCTCTGGAGCTATTCTTTGGTTCTGGTTTTGGAGGAGTTGGAGTCGTTGGAGGCGCAGTTGCAAAAAGATCCAGGGGATTCAGAGGTTTCCAGGGGGCATGTGGAGAATGTCCTCAATCAATTGGCCTGTGTATCCTCAAAGATCGCGGCTGATCTGCGCCTTTTGCAACATGATGGTGAAGTGAGTGAGCCCTTTGGTCGTTCACAGGTGGGTTCCTCGGCTATGCCCTATAAGCGCAACCCAATGCGCAGCGAGAGACTCAGCAGTTTGGCACGCTTGAAATGGAGCACCATCAGTTATGAGTCAGACCCCGCGCAAGCGCTTTTAAACGCAGATGCCCTGGTGCAGATCCTTCTCTCAGTATTTCAGGGAAAGCCTGGGACTTCAGAGGGATTTCAGGTCCATGAGGCTGTGGTTCGCAGGCGCTTTCAAGAGATGGCCCCGTTTCTATCGACGGAGGTTTTCTTAATGCGGGGAGTGCTCAAGGGACAGGACCGGCAAAAGCTTCATGAAAGTATCCGCAAGGCCATGCTTCGCACAAGACAAGAGATGGACCTTGGGGGTCCCAATTCTTTTTATGAAAATCTGGCGACTGAATCTCAGTGTTCTGAGTTTGAATCAGAAATCACTGAAAGCGCATTGCTGGGACGTTCAGCAGAGCAGGTGGACGAATTTAATCTTGAGATCTGTAAACCCATTTTAGAGCGTTATCAAGACGCTCTTGG
>CAZRLV010000143.1:6234-8535 GCA_964600955.1 uncultured bacterium | reverse complement strand
GGCAGGTTAGAGTTTTTATCCGAGGTCTCAACGAATAAAAAAATCTTTGTTATCTCCTATAATATTTAAGAGCTTTAAAAGACGGACCTGATGTAGTGCTTGTCGTAGATGGCGGTTCAAAGGACACAACGGTGGCAACGGCGCGTCTGGGAGGTGCGAAGGTTTTTGATTCTCCCAGGGGGCGAGGCTTGCAGATTATCAGTGGGGTCCGTCATAGCCGATTTGAGGTCTGTCTCGTCTTGCATGCAGATGTTCGAGTCGAGAGGGAAATCATCGGTTTGGTTCGCAACTGCATGGCTGAGGAGAACAGCATTGGTGGAGCCTTGGGCAACCGCTATGAATCCATTCGTTCAGGGCAGTGGGTGATCCATAGCCTGAACTTCATACGCGCTAAGTTTCTAGGAATGTCATTTGGAGATCAGGGGCAGTTTTTCTCAAAAAATGCCCTGGAAAAGGGAGGCTGGGACTTGAACATGCCTATTATGGAGGATGTAGAACTCTCTCTTTGTCTTCTGAATACCCCCGGTAAAACCTTCTTTTTAAACGGAGGCCTAATCAGTTCTGTGCGCCGCTGGGAGAAATCAAATCGCCTCAAAAACGCCTTGCAGATTATTTCCCTAGTTTTTTGCTATTGCCTGCAAAAAAAGCTCTACGCGAAAGTAGACACGCAGAGCTTTTATCAACAGTACTACTCAAAAAAAGAAACCTAGAAGATTCCCAGGAATTTTCCACGTCGGTGTCGATGGTGGTGTCCGTGTCCATGTCTATAGTGATGGTCGTAGTGGCCATGCCCACACCCATGATAGTGATGATGTGCCCGTCTGTAGCGAATAAACCGTGGACGATGGACATGGCGCACACGAATACCATGGCCGTGGTGGCAGGCTGAATCACAGTGGTGGCCAACATAATACACATCATCTCTATAGCTGAAGGGGCTGGACGTAGATGTAAAGACCGGGTTTTCATAAACCACAGTTGGATCAGCACCTACGAGGCCAAAGCCAAAAGAAAATAAGAGCAGGAGGACTAGGAAAAGCTTCATCGTTATAACTCCAAAGTCTGGCCCATCGTGGCTAGTGAATAAAAACCTTCCGTGGCCTTCAGCAGTCCTGATTCAGGAAACGCGATTTCTTTCATTATAAAAACAGAAACCACTGAAATAAACTTGTAAAATCCTGAAGACAAACAAATAGATGCAATTTTTAATCTATTTTGTTGGTTCATTGCCAAACAAGGATGCTCGTAAACGCACTGAAACGAGCTATAATAAACACATTAAGTGACCCTAAGATGGGTTGGATCAGCTCGAAATTAAAAAGGGAGAAATCGTGCGAAACTCTGTCAAAATAATCTTGTTCGCTTTATTAAATTTGGCCTTTTTGGGGTATTTGAACGCCGACTCCTTTTATTATCGCGATTTGCATCTGGCCAGTCACTACCATCACTATCGTCCTCAATGCAGGACTCACAACAAGGTCGTGAAGCAAATTAATGGTGGCGCCCCTCGATATATCGTGAACGGAACATACACGGTTTGCGGTGAGCGACCCATCCACTATGTTGTGCGTGAGCCAGTTTATTACGAGGCTGTTGCGAGATATTCTGAATACTACGCCCCCAGGCGAGGACATATTTCGAGTGGATATTATTACCACTGACCCAGTTTAAGACAAAAGACTCCAAAGTAGGTTATAATAGGCGCTATGGCGCTGGGCAATTTCTTAACCTCGGTTTTTGCTACGATTGTCTTCGGGTTACTTTATCTTTTGGCTCTAGAGCCGAGCTTGAGCCCCAAAGAGCTAGAAAAACTGGCTCAGGGGTTTCGCTTTTCTGAACATTCTCTTTTAGGGGAAATCGGTTCGTTTTCCCAGGAAGTACGTGCCGTTAATGAGGGATTATTGCCCGTCAATGCCTGGATTTCATCCGTAGGTTCTTCCATCGCGGTGGGGGACTTGGACGGGGATGGTTATCCCAATGATCTTTGCCTGGTTGATCCTCGCCTGGATTTTGTTATCCTCCTTCCCATACCGGCAAACCGGGCAGAGAATCAGCGCTATGACCAAAAGATTCTGTCTCCTCCATCGGTGTATTTTCCAGAAGTTATGGCCCCCTTTGGGTGTAGTATGGGGGATCTGAATGAAGATGGCCGTATGGATTTGCTGGTCGCCTTTGGCGGGCGGCCTCCAGTGGCCTATCTTCAGGCTGGGTCGATGGATTTTCAACCTCAGGAGATTCTTCCTGCAGACGAACGCCAGTCCTGGATTACCACCAATGTGACTCTGGCAGACCTGAATGGGG
>CAZRLV010000143.1:0-6200 GCA_964600955.1 uncultured bacterium | reverse complement strand
CGATATTGTCCTGGCCCATTATTTTCAGGATGATTTTTCCATTCTTGACCCTGAAGATGGAGAAACGCAGACCGTCATGCCTGGCTCTATGTCTCGCGCTGTTAACGGAGGCCCAAACCGCTTTTTGCTTTGGAGGAGCGCGACCCGTGAAAACCCTTCCGTGGCCTATGAGGAGGTGTCTGCCTCATTACCCGATAAAGTCCTTAACGGCTGGACTCTAGGCTTGGGAGCGGCAGATTTAAACGGAGATCTTTTACCTGAAATCTATTTTGCCAATGATTTTGGAAAAGATCGTCTTTTGGTGAATCATTCCACAAAAGAGACTTTGCGTTTTGAGCTGGCGGAAGGCAAGCATTCACCTCTCAGGCCGCCATCCTATGAGGTTGGTCGCGATTCCTTCAAGGGCATGGGAGTGGAGTTTGCAGACTTAAACCATGACGGGCAGCTCGACTTCTATGTGAGTAATGTGGGTGAGTATGAATTTATGGAGGGGCATTACCTTTACATGAGTAACGGCGACCCCAGCCTTCTCAATGAGGGCGTGGCACCCTATGAAAATCTGGGGATGCGCATGGGATTGCATAAATCAGGATGGGGATGGGGTGTGCGTCTGGCAGATTTTAATAATAATGGGGAGCTTGAGGCTTTGCAAGCTACGGGGTTTATTCAGGGTGAGGTGGATCAGTGGCCCGAATTTCAGGAACTCTCATTTTGTACCAACGCTTTTATGGATCAAGTCGCTTTCTGGCCAAGATTTGCAGTGGGAGATGATGTCGCCGGATATCAGAAAAATCCTTTTCATGTACTCCACAAGGGCTATTACTACGATATTTCAACCCCCTTGAAAATGGATCAACCCACTCTCGCCAGAGGAATCGCCACTTCTGATGTGGATGGGGATGGAGATCTCGACCTGCTTTATTCTAATCAATGGTCCCCGTCTTTGTTTTACCGAAATGACTGCCAGGACTGCGGCTCTTATCTTGGCTTGAATCTGGTTCTACCTCTAGACTCGGTTTCATACCAAAGTCAAATCGAGCGAGGTTTGGGAGTTAAAGGCATTCTCTCACGTCCGGCTTTTGGAGCCACGGCAAGATTGAAAAGCGGTAGAAACAAAGGTCAACTGGCGTATGTGGACGGTGGCTCGGGCCATTCCGGGCAGCGCAGTCCTCAGATTCATTTTGGCCTGGGCCAGCATGAACTAAATGAGCCTGTGGAGTTTGAGCTGAGGTGGAGAGATATTCACGGACAGGTTCACCAGCAGGATCTGAAACTTAAACCCGGATGGTATACCATCTATTTGGGAGACTTGCGGACAAGCTCATGAGTGATGTCGAAAATCAGAGAATTCACGCTCTCAAGCGTTTTGCCGCAGCTTTAACTCTGTTTGTAATTGTGGGCCGTGAGGGTCTCGGATTTGAAGGTTCCTGGTTGCAGGCCGCTGTTTCCATTGGAACGGGTATGGCGGTTGTAGCCTTACTCGAGACCGTAGGTGCTTGGCTGCAAAAAAGAGAGAACCAGCTCCTGCAATCCAAAAACCAGGCTTTTTTTCTTTTGCTTCCGGCTTATATCGCTCCCACTTCCGTCTCATTTTTACTCTATTGCGGTGATGCTCTAGCCCCCTTTGCTTTTGGGGCAGGAGCGGCCATGTGTTCAAAATATATGTTCCGAGCGCCTTTTTATGGGAGGTCCCGGCATTATTTGAATCCAGCCTGCTTTGGGATCTGTGTTGCGCTCCTTTTTTTGCCCAATACCAGCGCGGCCCCGCCTTATCAATACATGGAAAACATCGGGGTGCGCGGGGAACTGATTCTTTTTCTTTTCATTTGTTATGCAGGGTCGTTTATTAATATTGTCTTTACTAACCGCTTTCATGTTTTCGCGGGGTTCTTAGGCGGTTTTTTTCTCCAGGCTGTGCTGAGGTCCTTTATTCAGGGCAATTCTATGCTGGCCAATCTTTTACCCATGACGGGGTTGGCCTTTTTTCTATTCGCCTTTTATATGGTGACCGATCCGGCGACTTCTCCCTCCAGGCATCGTGACCAGATCATATTTGGTGGGGCAACTTCTCTGCTTTACGGGGTTTTGCAGTATTACAATATCGTTTTCGGACTTTTCTATGCCCTGACCTTGGTTTGTGCTGTTCGGGGCTTATGGGCCTACTGGAAAGCCTGGACAGTCCCGCAGGATGCCCAGGCTCCTTTTCCAGCTTGAGGGTTTATTCGAGCTCGAATTCTCCATTAATCTTGGAGATACTTTTCTCTTTCAGGCGATGGCTGTTGCGATCAATAAAGATTTGGGCCAGATCTTTTTGTTCCTCTCGATCTTCAATATGAGCCGACCAATTGCGAATGATGCCTCTGATTCCGCGCAGACTGACGACGAGATCTCGCTTCCAAAACGGTTTAAAATACTCATACTCCGAGTAAAAAAGAAGGTTTTTGGCTTTAGGGCTGAGGGTTTCCACAGTATCGAGACTGGGGCTTCGAGGGACCCTTTTTTGAAGCTTTTCAACGTCCTCCCTGAATTCCGGCCGGGTTAATTTTTTGGCATTGACTCGCATGAACTCCGCCACGATGATTCCGGCTCTTTGCACGATTTCCTTTTCATCCTCAAGGACACGCAGGAGTTTTTTAATATCGCGGATCTCAAGCTTTTTTCCCTGGAAATGGACATAGTTTGGATAGAGTCCTTCGTCTATATAGGCGGGAGGCATTCCTTTTTGCTTGAGCTCTTTTCCGAAGCTGGCCATGCGTGGACCACTTAGAAACTGATGCTCGCTAAAATAATTGATCAGTTGAAATGGCCAATTTTCAGCCTGTAGACTAGCCTTGAAAGACTCTTCGCTGAACATCCCCATGAAGACAGTAAAATTCTCTTTCGAGAAGCGCCCTTTCTTTAAAACAGCGTAGACTCCAATCAGGCGATCCACATGATTTGGCTGCATCTCATTCAGTTGAAGTGCCTGGACGAGATTTAGGAAATGGTCCGTGCGCAATTTCCTTTTTTGAATATAGAGAATAGCGATATCTAGTTTTTCTGAACTGGGAAGGCCATAGACGGCCTCGACCAATTCTCCGATACTCTTTTCTTCAATATCCTGGATAGGAGCGCTGCTGTATAAGCTGGCCCGTGAACCTTGATCCGGCTCCAGCAAAAGATCGCCATGTATGGCCTGGTAGTTCGATATTCTTTCCAAGTCGGATGCCTGGGGCAGGTTGAATAACCCCAGCACCAAAAGCCCACAAATCTGAGTCACCTTGATTTTTCTGTACATGATTCCCCCTCGAATCTAAGTCTTTTCTATGGCGCTCTAAAATACTCAAGTGTTTTTGGATGTCAATACTCTATTGTGATTTTTTTTTGCGCGAGGTGAATTTCCTGTCATGGTTGCTTAGTATGGGGTCGAAGGAATTTGAGTAACCCCTGATAAACACTGGGAACCTTTGTGCCAAATGTCGCGTTACTGACTCGTGGATTATTGACTGTCCTGCTGCTAGGTCTATCAGTCGCTTCCATGAATGCCTTTTCTCCTGGGGCTTATCGTGAAAAACCTGTCAATGCCAGGGGGCATTTTCGGGACGCTGTGGGTATGGTGGACAGGGGTGCTTCCTTGCTAGATGTTGCCGATTATTTGAGATATGGTGATGGTCCAATGCGCTCGGCATTAACCGTAGAAAGAGATCGTGAAGCCATTCGATCGTTCTATCTGGCGCGAGCGCGTGGCGGGGACTGGAGTGATGAATGGTTTGATCTGGATTTTGTACGCAATTCATTTCTGAATGCTTCACGAGAGTTGCGCGCTGGGGCTCCCTTACAGCCTGTTCTGATTTCAGTTGGTCTTACTCCTAAAAATGAGGTTTTTCAGGTTCTCAATAATGAAAACTTCAGGGAGGCAGTGGCTAGCTTTCTGAGTCTCTGGGCAGATCAGCGTCAAATTGAAGCCAATGCTTTATATGAAGAACTGCTTGAGCCCAGTTATCATTTTCGCTGGTTTGCTCATACGATTTCTCAGGGTACACCTTTGCGTGAGGCTACCAATCATTTTAAATATCTTTCCCCACTCATGCATCAGGCTCTCACCAAGGAGGCTGATCGTGAAGCTGTATATCACTATGCCCGTGTTCGCGCGGGTGAGCAGACGGACCCGGGAGCTTTTTTTCGCTTGAAGGTAGTTCAGGACGCCTTTGAGCATGCCTTGCATGCAATCGACCAGGGGGAGCCCCTTTTATTGGCCTTGGAATACCTGATGGAGGGCGAGGGAACCTGGAGATCCACGGTTTTGAGCAATGAACGTGAGCGTGAACGCGTTAAAAAATATGTTCTGGCCTGTTTGAGGGCGGATGTACAGCAGGAGGCACGTTATTGGCATGAACTGATTTATTTCTGGGCGGACCGCCAGGTTGCCAATGATGGGGATCTGGAAATGATCGCGGCCCAGGTGCGAATCGCTGCACCGGCCACCCCATTTTTCCGAGCCTTGACCCAAAGCTCAGATCGTCGCTCTATTCGGGCTTTTTATCGAGCGTTTGCTCTAAGAAAATATCGCTCGAATCGAGAATTTTTTGAATTGGAGGCGGTCAGGCGTGCGTGCAAGGGAGCCGCAGCTCTAATTGGAGCCGGGGAGCCTGTGGATATGGCCGTATCACGAACGGGAATCGATTCTCAATTTTCTCTCTATCCGATTTTAGCCAGTGAAGAGAATCGAGAAGACACCAAGAGTTTTCTACTCGCAGTTTCTAAGGAGCAGGGATTTGATAAGGCCCTTGAGCATTTGTCCTATGCGCTTGAATGGCTACGATCTGTGGATTTGGAGTCTCAAGAGGAGCTGGAGCTGGAATCAGACCCTAGAACATCAGGGTTTTCATCGGTTCAAGTCTTTGAGGAGGAATCGGCAGAAGAGATTGAGGAGCCTGTGCATGTTGTGGCAGAAAAGCTGGACTTTGCGCCTCAGATCAAAGCGTCTATAAAAGCAAAAAAACAACTGAAGCAAGAGACAACCGATTCTGAGCCAGGGTCTGAAAGCCTCAGGGAGCTTTTAACTAACGCCAGAAAGACTTTGGAAAAGGTCCGTGGAACTCGCACAAAAAAACAACGGCCTGTTGAGAAAGTCTCCACTCCAGCCAAGGTGGACCTGGGGGACTCTCCGTTTACTGCCCGACCCAAGAGTCCAAAATCAAAGCCGCCTGCCCCCACCCGCAAAAAGAAAAAGACTCATCGCACCGCTCTTCAAAAGCAAAATGAAAAGGCTTTTGAGGACTTCACTAAAAAACTTCAGGAGCCGCATGAGAAGACCTCGAAGGGTCAAAAGATCAAACCTAAGCCCCCTGTTGATAGAGCCGAGCCTCAGGTACAAAAACTTAAAGAGAAAAAAGCTTGGAGCCGAGGTTCAAGCATGGCAGCCCATCTTTTCGGCCCTTCCATAACGACCCCAGTAGAGCCAAAACCAAAGAAACAAGCATCTCATGGGTTACACCAAACTTTGCATAGGCAAGGTGGGAATCCACAAAGGTCCTCTAATCACAAAAAAATCCCTCAAGGGAAAGAGGGCAAAAGAAAAAAAACCTATGAGTTATTCAAGAACCCTAAACAAAATAATGGGAAGGTGGCAAAAATACACAAGCTTTACGAAAAGCAAAAAGTTTACAAAAAGCAAAAAGTGCATGATACGAGAAAGAAAGCTTCTCAAGAATTTCATAAGAGGACTCAGAACCAGGATAGGCCGTCTGAAAAGTCGTCAGGACCTCACAATCGTCCTCAGAGGCAAGGCAAAAAGAGAGAAAAAACCTATGAACTGTACAAGAATTCTCAAGATGAGAAAAAAAAGACAAAGAAAACCTATGAGCTATATAGAAGCCCTCGGAGTCAGAAAAGCAACGTAGTTCCCGCAAAAAAACTGGGTCCATTCCCTGTGGAAACCGTTTCTAAAACGTCCTTCACCCAGCAGCCCTCTCGCTCCAAACAAAGTCTGGGCCGTGTACTCCAGAATCGATTTAAAGGACTCATGCATAAGCTGCGTAAGAAAAGACGTGTAAAACCTCAGGAGAAGGCCAGTGTGGCCCCTCAAAAGAACTCAAGTTCTCCCTTCGTCCTGGATTCATTACCTCCCCCGCCGCCAAATCGTGTTTGGCGTGAAGGCTTTTTAGGGTCGAAAAATCCGGTTCGCTCGTTGCTCCGCTCGACCCTGATTCAGGTAGACC
>CAZRLV010000142.1:0-8549 GCA_964600955.1 uncultured bacterium | reverse complement strand
TTAATTTCTGTTGATTTAGAGGTTTTTTATGTTGAGTTCTGAGGTTCGCGAGACGTTTTTGGATTTTTTTGAAAAGAGGGGGCATCGTCGCGTGGAGAGTGCTTCACTGGTGCCCCATGATGACCCTACCCTGCTTTTCGTTAATGCAGGGATGGTGCCATTTAAAGAGACCTTTGTGGGTAATGTCAGCCGCGATTATGCGCGGGCAGTGAGTTGTCAGCGCTGTGTACGGGCCGGGGGCAAGCATAATGACCTTGAAGAGGTGGGTTATACGGGCCGCCATCAGACCATGTTTGAAATGCTGGGAAACTTCAGCTTTGGTGACTATTTCAAGAAGGACGCCATCGCCTGGGCCTGGGAGTTGGCAACTCAAGAATTCAATTTGGACAAGAATCGGCTCTATATCTCGGTTTTTAAGGAAGATGACGAGGCTGAGAAAATTTGGCGCTCCCTTGGAGTTGCGCAAGATCGTATCTATCGTTTTGGCGAGAAGGATAATTTCTGGTCCATGGGTGATACGGGTCCCTGCGGTCCCTGCTCTGAACTTTTCTATGATTTGGGTCCTGAGGCAGGCGAGGGACCTGAGGATGTCATGGGCGGAGAGGGTGATCGCTACCTGGAATTTTATAATCTGGTTTTTATGCAATATGAAGCCAAGGCTGACGGTTCAAAGATTGCTCTTCCCAAGCCTAGTATTGATACCGGCATGGGTCTTGAGAGAATCACGGCCATTTTACAGGGCAAGCTTTCCAATTACGGTACGGATCTATTCCAGCCCTTGATTGCCAAAATCGCCGACTCGGTGAAGCAGACCGATCTCAATTCAGACCAGCAAAGCATAGCCCATCAGGTTTTGTCAGATCATGTGCGCACCGCCAGTCTCCTCATGGCCGATGGCATTTTACCCTCCAATTTGGGGCGGGGTTATGTTCTACGTCGAATTCTCAGACGGGCGATTCGCTATTCCTACCAGCTTGGCTTCAGGGCACCCTTTCTATGTGAGTTGGTGCCGGTTGTCACTGAGCTTTTGCAAGACGCTCACCCCGTACTTTTTCGCAAAGCTTCGACCATTGCGCAAAATATTGGCATGGAGGAGGAGTCTTTTCTAAGAACGGTAAAAAAAGGACTGGAGTTACTCGACGGTGAGGTTTCAGAGCTGCAAGCCAAGGGAGAGAATCAACTTTCCGGTGACGTGGTTTTCAAGCTTTATGACACTTTTGGATTTCCGCGTGATTTAACTGAGGTGATTCTCAGGGATCGTAAATTTGAGTACTCATCCGAGCGCTTTGATGAACTCATGGAAAACCAGCGTGAACGGGCCAGATCGGCTCAGAAGTTTGGGGTGCAGGAGGACTGGGAATACGAGACTTTTGGCACTGGACAGGGAGACTCCTTTGTTGGTTACGATAGCACTGAAGCCCAGGCTCAGGTTCTAAGGGCGGCGGTTTCTCCTTGCAAGAATCAGGTCAAACTCGTCTTGGGTCAAACTCCGTTTTATGCTGAATCGGGCGGTCAGGTTGGTGATCAGGGTGTGATTGAAAATGACTTCATGAAACTTGCAGTCATTGATACTCAAAAAGAAGAAGGTGAGATTGTTCATTATTGCAATCTCAAGGAGGGAAATTTCCGTTTTGATGAAAAGGTCGAAGCCTCGGTGGATTCCCAAACCCGTTATTTCACACGCAAAAACCATACGGCAGTCCACCTGCTTCAGGGGGTATTGCGTGAAAGATTTGGTGAGAGCATCCAACAGGCGGGATCTTTCGTGGATAGTGAACGCTTCCGCTTTGATTTTACGATGAATCGCGGCTTGAGCAAGACCGAAATTTGCGAGATTGAAGCAGATCTTTTTGATCGAATCAACCGGGGGAAATCGGTAATGATTCATGATAAAACTCTGGAGGAAGCCCGTGAGATGGGGGCCATTTGCCCCTTTGGCGAAAAATACGGAGACCGGGTTCGCGTCGTGGATATTACCGGTCTAAGTCTTGAGTTTTGCGGCGGAACCCATGTGGAAGACATCTCTGAGATCGGCATGGTCAAGATCATTTCTGAAGCCTCTATTTCTGCCGGTGTACGCCGCATTGAAGGCGTGGTTTCACGCAGGGCCTTTGATCTTTTTCAGGAAGAAGACCGCGAACTACGGGTGATTCAAAGCGCTTTGAATCGTAAAGATCAGATCTCTGCTTCGGTCCTGGACTTGCAGGATTCTCTCAAGCAAAGCCGTAAAGAAAACCAAAAACTAAGACGCGAGATCTCTGAGCAGGCTTTGGAGTCAAAACTGAAAAGTCCCTCTAAAATCCAGGGCCTTGCTTTTCTTCAACATTGCTTCGATAGTCTTGATAATAAGAGCTTTCGTGTTCTATCAGATCAGGCAATTCAACGCCTGGGGTCTGGAGTGGTCCTGCTTTTTAATCAGGAGGGCGAGAAAGTCAATTTGATTTGCAAGGTCAGCGATGATTGGGTCAAAAAAGGACTGGATGCTTCCAATCTGATGCAAGGACTGGCCCCCCTGATCGGCGGACGCGGAGGCGGGCGCAAGAATATGTCCCAGGCTGGGGGTGGGGACAGCGCCAAAATTGCGAGTGCCATGCAAGACTCTCCAGCCGTGGTTGAAGAGGTATTAGGATGCCTGTCCTCGCAATAGACTATGGCTTAAAAAGATCGGGACTGGCGGCTTCTGATCCCGAAGATCGCTATGCTCTTCCCCTGGACACGGTTCCCACTGAAGATCTTTTGCAGGCCATTTTGTCTCTGCGCGAGCGAGAAGGCTTTGAAAAAATTGTTTTGGGAGAGCCTCTATCGATCAAAGGGCACTCCAACCCCATGACCGAAAAGGTGGCTGAGTTTAAATTAGAGCTTGAAAGCAACGGCTTTACGGTTTTCTTAATGGACGAGCGCTACACCTCACGCCTGGCCCTGGGGTCCATGGCCGCTGCCGGCATGAAAGCCAAAAAAAGCAAAAAAGCCAAAGACGAAATGGCCGCCTGCATCATCCTCCAGGATTATTTAGATTCGAAAAACCAAGAATGAAGAGGAGTAACCACGAAAAATACGAAAAGAAGGAAGGAGTATGGAAGAAGGAACTAGACGAACTATCGGAACTAGAGAACTATAGAATAAGAAAGGATCGGGAAGGCAAAAGCAAAAGATGAAGACTATTTTTCTTCTCCCCATTCCGATGATTCCTGTAGTTCCGATAGTTCTGTAGTTCTTTATTTTTGTCATTCTCCGACTTGATCGGGGGATCCATCTTCGACTTTTCTTTCTCTTCACATTCCTTTAGTTCTATAGTTCCGATAGTTCTTTTAGTTCCTTCACCCATCCCATTATTCCTACCAAAACCCTTAATTTTGTCTCGTCAGTTGGAATCCAATGGAGTCAAATCGGATTGTTTTTGTTATCCTGGTATAGTAGGGGTTGGCGCGCCCTGGTGATTTTTGGTCCTGAACGGGCAAAAAGCTGGCCTCCCTGAAGGGATTTCATAAATCCCTGAAACTTTTTTTTAGAACAACACGTAGTCAAGTTATGAGCTCAATGGTAGAGAGCAGAGTGGAACAAGACGATTTCAAAATCGTTCAATCCGTATTACGAGGAAAAAAGGAGGCCTTCGCGGACCTTGTGGAGCGCTATAAGAAACCCGTTTTCAATGTAGCGTATCGAATGACGAATGATGCCGAAGTGGCGATGGATATTTCCCAGGAAGCATTCGTTAAAATCTACAGGAATCTGGAGCAGTATAATCCGCAATATAAGTTTTCATCCTGGCTTTTAAAATCGGTTAATAATCTATGTGTGGACTATTTTCGCACTCGAAATGATCGTGAGGCTTCGTTGGACAATATTGTAGACACCGGTGCAGAAGGCTTAATTACGAAGAATCATGTGGTCCCATCCTCTGCCGAAGAGTTCGAGAAGAGCGAATCCCGAATGGAGCTTCGGAGCTTGCTCAAGGAGGCAATCGCAGAATTGCCCCTTGATTACAAGTCCGTGGTTGTGTTGCGGCATTTCCAAAGTCTGTCTTACAAGGAGATTTCACAGATTTTGAATTTGCCCATGGGAACGATCAAAGCACGGATCTTTCGCGCCAGGAAGATGATGAAAACTCATCTACAGCGCAAGATCTCGGACTTTTGAGCGGAGACTTTTTTAATGATTGATTGTGATTGTTTTGAAGAAACCCTGAACGCGGATTTGGATAATTTATTATCCGTTGCGGAGCGTCAAGAAATGCTAAGGCACATGGATTCTTGCCCGGATTGTCGTAAAAAGGCAGATGAATATGAACAGTTGATGGACTTATTTCCTAAACTGGACGAGGTGGAGGTTCCAGCAGGATTTACCTCTGGAGTCATGTCTCGAATTTCGGCCATGCCAACTCACCTCAAGGTCATGGAGCAAGAGACAAAAAAGCCCTTCAAAACCCTTTACTATGGATTGGCTATGGCGGCTTCCGTCGTTGGCCTGGTCTTTTTTCTGGGTTCTCCCGAGGATCAGGAGCCGCAGTTGGCCAAGCAGCCGGCGGTGGGTTCAGAAATTCAGTTAGCATCATCGTCTACTTATAGTGCTGATTTTTCCCTGCTGAGTTCACGTGGAAAGGTTCAGGTTTTTCCAAGAGATGGTTCTGCATGGCAGGATTACTCCGAGGATCAGAACCTTCGTTTTGGCGATAAAATTCGTACACTCTCAGACTCTCAGGTCCACCTCAAGTATCAGGATCAGACCGAATTGAAGTTGAGTTCCAATACCTTGATTGAGGTGGAGAGCCGTGGGGTTCGTGTGTTTCAGGGTGACTCCTGGATCAAGGTGGTCAAAAAGGGCCGCAGCTTTGAAGCCCGTACCCCCAATCTTGTGGCTTCGGTTCGCGGGACGATGTATGACGTATCCGTACGCTATTCCCAGCAGGCTTACTCAGATTTCTTGGCAGGCATTACTCAGAAAAATATCCTCAAATCCATGTCTCCTGAGATTTATCTACGCGAGTTCTCTCTTGAAACCCTCAACGAAGTAGGGAGCCGGGAGTTTTCACGATTTGTAGATTCCAAAGTCAGGGTTTTTGAATCCCGTGTCTTTGTCTCCCCACTCAATTCTCCTAAAGGAGTACTAGTGGAGCAGGGGTCCTCGGTAAGTGTTCAGTCCAAGGGACTGCAGGTAGCCCTGGGCGAGAAAAAACCCCTGGAAGCCAAGGATTTCAAATATTGGGACGTAGCCGTTCCCAAATGGCTTAAAGAAAGTCCCGCACCCCCCGATCCACAAATCCTCCAAACCGAAGCAGAAGTTTTTCCCTCGGCTGAAGCCGAAGAAACTGAAACGGAAGCTGAAGTCGAGACCGAAGTGGAACCCCAGCCCATCAATTCAGACGAGATTTCCCCAACAGCAAGCTTCGAGGAATTCTCGCAGGATTGAATACCCAAAACCCCGTCATCCTGAACTTGATTCAGGACCCAGGGGTTTAGCCACAGATGCTATTAAGGCATGAAGATGGATTGCGGATCGGGGTCCACAATGACGATATCTATGGGCACTCATGCCTTATGATGGGTTAACCGAAGCTTTTAGGAGGTTTTAATAGGATGGCCCTGATCATCGGGTGATTGTAGATCACCCTTTAATCATGTATATTAGATAGTAGATGGCTAATTTGCATGATTATATTCCCAGGCTTGCTGAAAGTGTTATCGAAAAACGTCTTGATGAGAATCCTACTGTTGCCATTTTGGGTCCCCGTCAGTGCGGAAAATCCTCCGTGGTTCGTCATTTGATCCAAAGTCGATTCAAGGATGCTGTATTTCTTGATCTGGAAGACTCCACTGATATTCTCAAACTGCATGATCCCAAAATATTTTTTGAGCAAAATGCAGGGAGGTTAATTTGCATCGATGAAGTACAAAACATTCCTGAACTCTTTAGATCTATGCGCCCGATTATCGATCAACAAGGGTCTAATGCTATGTTTCTAGTTCTTGGTTCGGCCTCGTTGGAGCTTTTACAGCAAACCTCTGAATCTCTCGCGGGGCGGATTTCTTATCTGGAGCTCACTCCCTTTCATAGTCCTGAGCTGAGTGATGATGATTTAAGCAGGCATTGGCTCAGAGGCGGATTTCCAAGAAGTTTTCTGGCCTTATCTGAGTTGTCGAGTATTCAATGGCGCGAAGATTATATATTAACCTTCCTGCAAAGAGATTTACCGCAACTAGGTTTCAGAGTTCCCTCCAAATCAATCGAGAGATTCTGGAAGATGTGTGCCCATTCTCATGGTCAGATCTTAAACGCCTCCAAGTTGGCCAGCTCGCTGGGCGTGAGCTATCACACCATTCAAAGATGGGTAGATATTTTGGATCAAACCTTTTTATTACGAGTTTTGCAGCCGTTCTCTGTCAATCTAAAAAAGCGTCTTGTAAAATCCCCTAAGATTTATGTTAGAGATTCCGGGATTCTGCATGCCTTACTAAAGATTGATGATATCAATAGCTTATTGGGACACCCCGTTTGCGGCGCATCTTGGGAAGGTTATGTTATCGAGAATATCATCACGAATATGCCTCGTTATGAGCCCAGTTTTTATAGGACGTCCAACGGAGTTGAAATAGACCTGATTCTAGAGAAGGGACAAGACAGGATCGCTATTGAAATTAAACACTCCTCCTCTCCAAAACTTTCGCGTGGGTTTTATCAATTCATTGAGGATTTAAGTCCCAGTCAAGTCTGGGTGATTGCCCCTGTTAAAGATTGTTTTTCTTTGGGACAAAACATTCTCTGCGGCAATCTAAATCATTTTCTTCTTCAAAATCTTGTAACCATTTTCTGAAAACAGCCGTGGGGTATCATAATTCACCACCACCCAAACCCTGTCATCCTCTGGCTTGACCAGGGGATCCATCCCATCTTTTCGTCATCCTCGGACTTGATCGGGGGATCCATCTTCATTCCTCTAGTTCCCTCTCCCTCGAACTCCTCGATTCCTTTTTCTCTTACCTCAAAGCCCAATCCCCTCACAACCCTTCCCATTTTCCCCTCAAACTGACCTTCAAGCCAAAGTGCGGTAAACAAATAAGAGACAGGCAGGCATTTCTCTGGTGAGAAAAACAAACTTGCTCCATTGACTCTTTATGCATGTGAGGTTAAATTTATGCATAAAGGGGCGTAAAATGAGAACAACCTTAGACCTTCCTCAGGATTTGCTAGAAGAAGCCATGTTGGTTTCAAACGCTAAAACCAAAACAAGTACGATAATTTTGGCTTTGCAGGAGTTGATCAGAAAGTCCAAGATTTCAGCTCTTAAGGAGTACCGGGGAAAAATTGAACTCGACATTGACCTAAATATGCTCCGAGATCGACATTAATGCAGGTTCTTGTCGACACCTCGGTATGGATTGACTATTTCAAATCAGGGATTGAGTCACAGAGTCTAGACTTGCTCATCAATGAAAATCTGGTCGTGATTAACGAGGTAATTTTGGCAGAGCTGGTTCCCTCCTTAAGGATCAAGCAAGAAAATAAGGTCATCCGGCTTCTCGGTGAGGTTAGAAAGCTACCCCTTGCGATAGACTGGCAGGAAGTTATTGAGATGCAAGTCAAGAGTCTAAGGGTCGGTATCAATGGAGTAGGAATACCAGATCTAGTTATTGCCCAAAATGCCACTCAACACCAAGCTGCTATTTATTCCTTAGACAAGCATTTTAATATGCTGGAACAGAGCGCAAAAATTAAACTATTTCAGGCGCATTTATAGTTAAAATACTTTTGGCCTGACCCCATTTATTTACGACCTTTTGAGTGGACCCCCCGGTCAAGCCGGAGGATGACGATCGGTGGTCTTTCTGCATTCCGATGATTCCTTTAGTTCCGATAGTTCTTCTAGTTCCTTCTCCCATATCCATTCCCCCCTCGATTTGCCTTTCAAGCCAAAGTGCGGTATACCTCATGGGTTAGGTTGCCCTTGGTGTATCTGGGCTTTTTTGTGGGGTTAAAAAATGTACTATCATAAATTGGGGAAGATTCCCAGAAAACGGCATATTGTATTTAAAAAAGCCGATGGTTCTCTCTACCGTGAGCAACTCATGGGGCTTCAGGGGTTCTCAGGGCCTTCCTCGCTTCTTTATAAAGAAAACATGCCCACGGCGACTACTTCCATGCAAAGGCGGGCGGTTTTAAGTCCGGAAAGCCTTGAGGTTTCCACGGCTTTGACCAATTGGCATTTTAAGACCTCGGGTCTGAGTGCTGATGAGAGCTTTTTTCAGTCGCGGATTCCTCTGATGAAAAACCCTCAGGTGGAAATCGGAACAGCAACCAATGAAAAGGGGGCTTTGTTTCGCAATGCCTCACATCATGAACTACATTTCATTCACTCAGGCGAGGGACAGCTAAAGAGTGAATTTGGAAATTTAAAAATCGAGGCCGGAGATTATGTCTGTATCCCCAAGGGCATAACCTATCAATGGGAATTTAAGGCTGAGTCGCGGGTGCTTTGGGTGCAGTCTCTTCAGCCCATCACTTTTCCAAGGCGCTATTTGGGGGCCACGGGTCAGTTCTTAGAGCATTCTCCGGTT
>CAZRLV010000141.1:0-8640 GCA_964600955.1 uncultured bacterium | reverse complement strand
CTGGAAAACCAGAAATCATAAAATGAGCCATGTTCTTGACTGAGACCCACGATCTTATCACCACAGCAAAAGCTATAGTCTTTGCTCAAATCCACATACGAGAAGTTCCAACCCACATAGCAGCGCCTCTGATCATGGAAGTAGCCTGACCAATTGCCGCTTTGATCCAGATTATTAATTTCTTCGTCCATGTAATTGTCGATCTCAATTTTAAGCTTGGACTGCATAGATTTTAAAGCAGCGCACTCTCGCTTCACCTGTTCTGCCTGCTCAGATGTCAGGCAGAGGTGCTGGGACCAGGAGCTTGGATGCACCAGTTTAAACCAGATGGTGTCAAATCCGTATTCTGCCCCGGTAAAGACCATATCTGAAAGTTCATGGAAATTATCCTGGGTCAGAACATGTAAAAAAATGGTAAATGGTTTGGCGAAAGGTGCTACGTTTTCACGAACGGCTTTTCTTTTACGATAATTCAAATACTCAAAATTATGAAAAAGTTTTTTGAATCCACTCTCACTCATCATTGGATGCGTGGCCTTATAGGACTCAAAACTGACCCCGCTCACAGAGATGGTGATGTTATCCACCTCATTTTCAACAATAGCATCCACGAGATCGGTTCGAAGGGCCAGTCCATTGGTAGAGAAATTAAGACCAAACCCGCGCTCCTTGACGGCTCGGATGAGTTCCTTAAACCTCGGATGAATGGTGGGCTCTCCCCCGCCTACAAGCAAGACCTCCTCCACCATTAACTCCTTGGCATCATCTAAAATTTCAATCAAGGTCTCAAAGGGTAAAAATGAATCTGCGCGGTCAGGAGCTGCTTTTTCTGGGTCTCCAGGGTTGATAGCCGAGTGTCTGCGACAGTAGACGCAGTCCAAATTACAGCCATAGCTGATGTCAAATAGAATTCTTTTGGGGCCGATCAAGGCTTGTTCTGTAATCGCTCCCAGGCAGCGAAGAAAATCTGGAAATTGAGCTTTTGGAACGGGAATATCCAAACAGACTAGAAGTTTATCAAGCTCTTTTGAAGGACTATATTTGGGCGGAAGCTTGGCCAAGTATTTCTCTTTGAAACTGACCTTGGGGCTGGCAAACATCCGTATAATTTTGGATGGATTATAGCGTCCTCTTCGAGGCAAAAACGGTGAGAAAATCTCGCCTTTTTTTAAGATAGTCGTGGTAGACGGGTCTTTAGCCATAAGTAGATCCGGTATACAAGGCGAGATTGTATATACCTTAGCTCACCTTCCACACGAAGTTTTTCATCCAGATTTTCCTGTCGTTCTTTCTTAAGAGTTTCGCGTTCTTTTTCAAGTTCAACGACACAACTCTGAAGGCGTAAATGTTCATCGTACAGTTCTGTCTTCACTTCATCTAAATGCGAGATATGAGCCACCAATTTGGAATGTTCCGTCGTTTGCTCCTCTTGAATGTCTTCGAGGTGCTTAACGTAATCTACGAGTTTTGAATGTTCTCCTGTCTGTTCTTTGTGAATGACTTCGAGGTGCTTGACGTAATCTACGAGTTTTGAATGTTCTCTGCCCTGTTCTTTTTGAATACCCTCTAAATGCTCGATATAACCTACAATACGGTTGTGCTCTTCTTGCTGCGCGCTCAGGTTTTCGGACAGCTCAAGAATCCTGGCTTCAAGTTTTCCGTGTTCTTCTTCTTGAGTTTGTTTAAGTCCTTCGAGCATGTCAATATAGTTCACTAGTTTGACATGCTCGTGTTCCATCTCGGATACCATGGCGCTTAATTCCTGGATACGCTGGAGTTGAGCAGCAAGATTCTCATCTTGCTCTGAGCGGACCTGTTCTACTTCTTCGAGCAATTTACAGAGTCTGGAGTGCTCAGTCTGTGATTTTTTAGAATTGGATTCGAGCTCTTCAATATAAGTGGCTAGTTTATGGATCTCGGCAGCCTGTACGGTAATATTCTTTTCCAGCTTTCCAATCGATCTTACGAGTTTTTTGTTCTCGCGACTGAGGTTGGAACGAGCCTGGCATGTTTTACTCAGTACTTTTTCCAGGCCATTGATGGTTTTGTTAGCTTCCGAGGCTTGCTGTCTCTCCTGGGTTAGAAGCTCGGAGAGTTCCTGCAGTCTACCCTTGATTTCATCCTGTTCCCGATTTAGGTCAATCCGTAAATCAATGGCACGATGTTTCTCCTCAATCAAATTAAGGTAGCGCTCCAACAGCTTTTCAGAAAGCTGAGGATCGACAGAATTGGGGTGCTTCTTTGCCATAAGTTGAAGGAAATCCAGGAAGCCCCATTATAGCATTTTGCAGCCCGGTGTAGATTTGTCATTCTGAATCAAGATTTCACACCCTACACCAACCTTTAATCTTTTTTATTTTCGTGTTTTTCGTGCCTTTCGTGGTTAAACTTCTTCTCTTCTCTTTCTCTCAATCGGCCTCTCTAAAGTCTCCTGTCGGATAATTCTGAAGGCGCAGGTATCACATGGCTTGGGGTAGTCTCTCTTTCCAAAATGGGCTTTGCGAAACTCAATCAGTTTTTCCTGATTCCAGAGCTTTTGCCAGGAGGTTTTCAAGTCCGATACCTGCCCAAGGGAAAAACGATAATCATTTCCATGAAAAATAGCGGAACAACAAGCCATGATCTCTCCGCTAGCTAAAATAAAAATGGACTCCAAGGGTTGGTTACAGGGGATTGAATCCGAAAGAAAATCCGGGTAGCAGAGGCGTATTCTGGTCTTCTTTTGCATCTCTCTCAGATCCTGATGTATCTCCTGCAGATTTTCAGTTCGAAATAGCCCCTTGTCAAAGCGGCTGGCCGCATAGAGCTTTTCAGGTAGAAGATGAAGCTCTTGTACAGGATATTTTTCCAAAAACTCTAGAGATTCTTTTAGACTGTCGTGGGTGTCTCTATTCCATACCATATTGATATGGAGTTCCGGACGTGTTGTTTGCGACTGGAAAAAGTCCAGAACATCAATAAGACGTGAGAAGGGCACCCCGCGATGCTTTTCATAAACCTCTCCGACGCCATCCAGACTGATGACCAGGAGATCTATGGTTTTTATCGCCGGCCAATTCTTTTCAAGGAGCAGACCATTGGAAATCAGGCGTAGCTTTTTATGTGGATCTTTTTGAAGCTTTGCAAGGAGAGTCGCAAATTCAGGATGCAGAGTGGGTTCTCCATAGCCGCCAATTAAGATCTCTGAACAGGATGCGTAAAGTTCGTGCAAATCGTCGAGAATACCAGGGTCGATATACAGTGAGGGATTCAGTGTTTTATTCCAGTGGGAGTGTCCACATGAGGCGCATTTCAGGTTGCATTCCGTAGCAAATTCCAGCTGTAAAACAAGAGGTTTGGACTGAAGGGTCGATCGCTGAGCCTTACGCTCAATCGTGTTCAATGCATAGTTTCTGTAGGCGCGGGAGTTCCAAAGGCTATGCAGAGTCCTATTATGCGACAGAACTCGATCTAGCCATGCTTTCATAGAGACTCTGAAAAATTCCCATCTTGTTCATCGAAAACAGCTTTTTCTGCTCGTTTGAACTGAGATTCGGGATCTGCTCCAGAAGACCGTCTTTGGAAATCCGATCCAACATGAAATCTATATACAGAACTTTTGAATCTGTATAAACCATCTGCCCTTCCCTGGCTAATTAACGGACAAGACCAGCATTCCATGCCGATCCGACTCTTTGGGACCACAGCCCCATACTTCCTTGTACACACGAGCCCAGCGGTGCGAACCCAATTCACACCACCATCCAGTATCAGTATAACCAAGCCAGACTCCAATGTGAAGTCCTGAACACTTAAGACAAAGTGCCCCAAATGGATTCCGTCTTCGATTAGTGACCCACCAGGGATTTGTTCTGACAAAAAATTAAACTGAGTCGTATTTTTTGTCTCCAAAAAAAATAATCTACTCAGGGGCTCGAATTGCGAAGGATTCTTCGATTCCCAGATCTTTCCAGGATTCGGGGTGGAAGACATTGATGCCTTCGCGACCTACGTGGATGATTCCATTCAAGCTGGAGTAATGAGCCTTCCAGACCTGCTTGCGCCTGGTTTTTCCTCTGGGGTTTTTCCACATTCTATAGATGCCCACGGCCATGCCCGAGATAGGTTTTCGCATGATCATCTTTTGGCCTTTTTGCAGCGTGGGGTCTAGGATCGTGGTCATGTCAGCATATTCAATTTTGCGATAGGCTTCGCGCAGCCAGGGTTTAGGGTAATCATCGAAACAGGAAAAAGCACTAATCTGGAAATACCCGTTTTCAAAAGAGAACATCAGCAAGAATGGCTGTCTTGTGGTGTTGACGACACGCAGATCATCATTTCCGCCAATCCTTGAATCAAGCCCGGGTTTTAAATAGTCAATCTTGGAGAAAAAATAGGGATGATGCGAGTGACGATCAATCTGAAAACCAAGCCTTAGAAAGGTTCTAAACAGAAGTGAAGAAAAGAGGGACAGTCCATGGAAGTCGTAAAATTCAATTCCATCCACCGTGGTGGTTTTCGTGCTGACTGCCATGGAGGTAATTTGATTTTTTATCAGAAATTCGAGGCAGGAAAAGCTATCTTCTGGGTTGAGTAAAACAGTGCGCTGAGCTTCAAGGATTGAATTTAGCTCACCAAAGCCCCGGTCGCCTGAACTCAGAGGGCGTTTTTCTTCTGAAATCAGGTTGTGAAATAGAGTTTGTCGCTGTAAAACCTCGGTATGTTTTACCGGTGTCAGCTGAAATGGGATTTGCTTGCGATTACCGACTGATAATGCCGACGTCTTGATTTTATCGAGAACCTCATCCAGGTCAAGAGTCCAGGCAATTTTCACCAGAGAATCCTCATCAATTTTGTGTAGGATATTTTCCTTCTTTTTAAAGCGCTTATGGAGGGACTTGAGGGTTTTCTCACGACTCAATTCAATGGGGATCTCAAACTCATGCTTTTTAAATTTCCCGGTAACAAATTGATAGATGGAAAGATACCAGGGAATCATGGAGCGAAAGCGGCGGTACTCAGAGAGGAGTTTGTTCTGATCCACCTGCAAATAAAAGTCCCGGCCATATTCCAGATCGAAGGATCGGCCTTCCACCTGAATCGAGAACCTCATCGATTTGAATTTCCCAAGGGATTGACGGGCAATGGATTTGAGCCCTTTGTAGTTCACCAAGGCTAAGTCCCTGTCGCCCAGATGGGTCCCCAGGGGTAAACCCTGAAACTGGTATCCATTTAGAAAAATAAAGAGAAAGCTAAAGAGTCCAAAGCAGAGAAAAACATAAACACAGAAAAACCAGCGCATGGGGATCAGTCAAGTCCCTTTTTGGGGTAAAAAGGCCCATAGGCAGGAGAGTCCATAGAGGACTGCTGCTGCGCAAAAACTAGACCAGCTGAGCATCCTTGTGTAGCTGTTCTCAAATAGGAAGAGTTGGTTCCAGAGATATCCGGGACAGGTTAGCGCATAGAGAAGCAGTCCCCAAAAAAGCAGCGCAAGTGCAAGGCCAGCTAGCAGTTTTCCACGCGCAAGAAGAGCAAATCCTGGAAGAATAAAATTAAGCTTGCGTGCCAATGCGGGTGTTCTGGCTTCAGAGATTTTTCGGAAATAAGCCAGGCCACGACTGCGTCTTTCCGTCGATTCGAAACACAAACTGCAAAGCCCCTCCCCTCCTAACATGGACTGGCAGTTTGAGCAAATTCGGGTATCACAATAGCGACAGGATGTGATTAGAATCTGCATTCTGTCTTTTAGAAAAAGCAAAACTCCCACAGCGCCACCGCCCACTAGAAACCACATTAGGAAATAGATAATGCCTCCCGTCAGCGAATTTGTATATAGCGGAGAAAAATAGGTGTTATGGGCATCGATTCTTTCCCTGAGAAAAATGGAAGCGTAAAGCGGGTTTTTTTGGTTTCCCAGGGCCAAATACTGATCGATTCTCTCTTTTGAAGCGGGTCCCATTCCTCCAGTCCACTTCAGGTAGTTCGAGGCCATTTTTACTTCGCCTTTTTGTTCATGGACACGTGAGAGGTTGTATAGGACTTTATCGTGAATTGGATTGATACTGAGGGCCTGGGTCAGATATTGAAGTGCCTTTTCAAGGTGGCCTAGTCGGGCATGTGCCACGCCTAGATTTGCAAGGGCCGAAAAATGTGAAGGTTCTTCCTGGAGAATGGTCTCAAAGAGACCCATAGCTTTTTTAGGGCCTTTTCCCTCATTCATTTCAATCAAGGCAAGTTGGAATCTGGCATCTAGATCGGCAGGATTGCGCTTGAGCCTTTCTTGATAGGTCAGTCGGGCCTGGACAAACTCGCCGTCCTCCATCTCAAGCATGGCTCTCAAGAAGCTCTGGTTATTGATATAGCCCACAGGAAAAAGAAATGGAATAAGAATTAGGATGAGAATACCTACAACAAAGGTCATTTGCTCAAAATCATCCAGAAAGGTCCATAGAAAGATCGGTAAAAAGATGACGAGACCCGTGGGAAAAAGGATGAGTAAAATTCCCACTAAAAAGGTCATGACCGGGATAGATAGGCTTTTTTCACCCATCATTTCGTCGATTAGATGCTTGAGTTGTTCGTGCTTACGAAAGACAATGGCGCAGGAAAAACTCAAAAGAGCCAGAAAAAGTGCCCAGAACAAAACCCAACCCAGGTCGGCACTGACAATTTCAGAAAATAGGGGGCGGCTTAACAGGGAATCATAGAATTGGCTGGCTCTCTCGTAGCCCCCTGAGGCTTCTGTAGTGGTTAGAAATTCCTCTTCAAGAACTGCGAGTTCCGTGGATAAGGGGTGGAATTTGAAACCCTCTCGAATGAGCTTGCGAGCCAGGTCCAGATGATTGTGGCCTATGGCTCGGTTAGCTTCGTTAGCGATTTCTCGGGCCAGAAAGCGCGAGGCCTCCCATCCTTTTCTAAAAATATTTCTCAAGGAGTTTTTTAGAAAGCGGATGCCGGACTTATCATCGCCCAGTCGTAGAGCCAAAATTCCCATTTTAAAATGCCACTCTGCGTTCAAGCTATGGGAAGATAGTGAGTTTTCACGAATTCTTGCGGCTTTTTCGAGGACTTTCTCCAGGGTGGATTGATCCAAAATTGAGGCTAATAGATATTGTCCCAGTCCATGCGAAGGGCTTGACTCTAAAAAAGATTCCAGAAACTCACGCTTTTCCAAGATGCTTCCTAGGTTTGTCCCTGTGGCCAGGATTGTGGTGAATCCTGGTTGGGCCGTGACAAGCTCTGCTTTTTCACGATTGTAGGTCTCAAATGCCACACGAGCGGGTTTCAGGCCGCCTGGGTCTGTACGCTCAAAAAGTGCTTTTGAGCTCGCAGATTGGGCGGATTTGAGATAATGAGCAATAATCCCCTTATTCAAAACATCGGGGGCATGCTTGGCGGCCGCTTGGAACTGTTTCAGGGCAGGATTGAAAGCTTTTTTAACAAGGAGATATCGACCCAGCAGGAACGAATCCAGGAAATCCCCTTTTCCTGAATCCACCCTTTCTTTCAAAGCCTTAAAAAAAGTCAGGATGTTTTTAGAATCTTTGAAGATAGTGTCGAGGCTTGAGAGACTTTCCTTAGGGTCCGTTTTCAGCCTCAGACGGGCGTTGAGATAAACCGCACCGGGTAGAGCTTCGCTCACGAGAGATTGCAGAACATGGTCGAGGTCAAGTAAAACCCCAGGCTCAATCCTGGGTAGAATATCCGATAGAGAAAAGATGAGTTCCAGCGAGAGGAAATGATTGGTGATCAGGATGATATATTCCTCAACCGCAAAGCGAATATCCTGATTCTCGATAGCTTTTTTGGCAACGGCAAGATGGGCCTTCTCAAAGCCTTCTCTCTCCTTTTGTTCTACCAGTTTTAATTTAGCTCTTGATGCATGTGCCAGCAGTGAATCCGGTTCCAGTTCACTGGCTGTTTTCAAGGACTCCTTGGAAAGATTAAGATGCTCCTTGAATTTCTCCTCCGTGGGAGTGGAGTCTGCTAATTTGAGATAAACCTCACCGATCTGTAGATAGCACTGGGCAAATTTAGGATCCAGTTCCTGAGCTTGCAGAAAATTGAAGAGGGCCAGGTCAAATTCTTTGCTCTGTAGATAGGCTACCCCCTGATTAAAGAGCAGTTCGGCATCGGCTGACAGCGGAGAATCAAGAGGAAGGGTCGGGTTTTTTTCCACGGGTTCTGGGTGGTGAACCTCAGGGACTTCCTGTGGCTCAGGGTTTTTTCCAAAGGCCTCATTAAAATCATCTTCAGTAATTTCAGTCGCAATGGAAACTGCCTGGGGCTGCGATGGCTGATTCTGGGCTCCTGTTGGGGTTGCCTGAATATTGCGGCTGTTTAGAGCAAGTTCTTTCTGAAGCTTCTCGGTGCCTGGATTGAGGGCAGTCAGACGCTTTAAGATTTTGCGCTGTTTGAGAAACTGTCTCGAGCCCTTATAGGTCAACTGAAGATACCAGAGCGTTTTTTTATGCTCAGGATATTTCGCCAAGACCTTCTTAAAATGACGGATGGCCGAGGCGTTTCTTAAGCTTGGTTTAAGCCCAAGGTTGCGTAAAAAAACCAGGGCCGCGTGGTAATGGGCCTTATAGTCTTCTGGATTGATGGATAAAATTTTCTTCCAGTATTTTAAGGACTCCTGGTGACGGCCTTTTTTCTCCA
>CAZRLV010000140.1:0-8668 GCA_964600955.1 uncultured bacterium | reverse complement strand
TTTTTTGGTAGGATTCCAAGGAATCGAAAGCCTTTGAAAACTCCTTTAGCTTTTCACGGAACTTAAGCCTGATACCATCGATCTGAGATTCATAATCTGCCAGCTTCTTCGCAACTTCTTTTTTATGATTTTTTCTTAGAGAAGCATACAAATTCAGGGCCAGGGGTAGTTCTGATTGTTCCAGGGCTACAAGGATTAGTTGGGCTAAGGTTTCTTGATTTGCAAAAGAGCCAAGGGCAATCTGATCTCCCATTGTAAGCGAAGCCAGAAATTCCACGGTTTCAGTCCATAATCCATTGCGGAGTTCTTCTCTTTGAGATGGCTTCAGCCGGGAGACTTGTTGGATTCCTCTATTGAGCCATTTAAGAGTATGTGCGGGCTGAAATCTAAGAGGTGCTCGGGTCATCTCAAATACAAACTCAAGGGATTTTTCAGGGTTTTGAATCGATTTGAATTCTTGCTCCAGATGGACCAGAGCAGCTTGCGTAAGCTCTTTTGAAGCTTTCGCTTCAAAAATCAAATTCAACAAAAACCGGGCTTGCTTCTCAGGCTCTTTGATTTTTTTTGTCTCTGAAATGAGCCAAGCCAGGCTTTTGAACTCAATCAGACTTTGCACGACCTTAGTCTCTTCCAAACCATCTCTCAAAGATATCGCTGAGAAAATTTTTTCAAAATTATCTAAGAGTTTGCGATTATTAGTTTGTATTTGAATTGTGCCAGACAGCAATTTTAATTTACTTTGGCTTAGAGTTTCACGCTTTAATGATTTGAAAAAAAGAAGGGCGTGCGCAGGGTCAAAGGTCTTTTCTGCCAGGCTTACAGCCGCATGAAGATTTCCAGTTCTTGCCAGATACGAGAGTCCATTGATGAGTTTATGGCTGATCAGTGGTAATTGCTCCGGTTTGATCAGACCTATGAAAGAGAGGCAATGATCCACGGAATTACGACAGAGCCCATTGATAGCAAGTCCCATCCATTTTCTTTTGGGCTCAGGGTCTGGAACATCCATGATCATATTGTATAGCTGATTGAGGGCGGTTGAGGTGTTTTCGGGGCGGCTTGAGGCTGAAAAAACCAGGGTTTTAAGCAAAAAGGAAATCTTAGGTATATGCAGGGTTAAGCTGGCTTGAATTTCTGTTAGAAATCTAGATTGTTTTAATACCAATGCAAGGTCTTCAAGCTTCAACAGGGCTTGATCTCTTGCAATTGGATAGGGCTCAGATTGGATTTTCTTGAGGCGCTTATCCAGGACTTGTTTAAAATTTGTTGATTCTACGTTAGTGTTGTCTTTGTCCAGGCTAGAGCCCTGAGCCAGTTGAATTGGCCGTGAGTCAAGTTTCTTTTCTAGGAGTTGAACCTGAAAGAACTCCAGAATCTTGTTTTGGCTTTCATAAAAACCATAGGGCACCACGATGGCAGGACAGGGAGCCGTTTCTGGGGCTTGAAGCCTGAATTTCCAGGGATGCAGTTTTGGGAGAGACTCACAGCAGAGAAGTTCCCAGTCGCCAAGCATTTTGGCTCTATAGTCAAAAACCAGGGCTTTAATGGGTTTTGAAATAAATATTCTGGCGAAAAGATTGGCAACCAATGATCCCCCGGAATGGGCCAGAATTCCAATCCGATCTGATTCAACCAGTTTCATGGAGCGCAAAATCTCAAGCCCGATAAAAGCCTCATAAAGACGTACTCCCATCAGCCGAAAGCCTTTTTTTACGAGCGCCCTTGATATCTCAGCCTCATAATGTCTTCGCATGGCCCTGAATCCTGGACTCAGAAAGAAAAATCCTTTGCGGGCCAAATCCTGACTGATGGCCAGTCTGGAGAATTCTCTCGACTTTCCTCCATGACCATGAAGTCCAAGGATTGCTGGGTGCTTCCCTGACGGATTGGGCGGAAGAACCAGGTCAGCCTGGAAATCACCGATCAAAGCATCGTGAATGTGTAATAATCTATAAACGAGGCCGTCTTCTATTTTTTCGCGAATGATGGTGACTGAGGGAGGATTTTTTTGAAAATGCTCCAGAAAAAAATCAAGGCTGAGTTCACGCTGTAGTTTTTGGCTGAGTTCTGAGCGGTTACCTGGTTCAAGGCGTTGAGCGGGAGATTCGAGCAGGTTTTTAAACCTTTCTACCCGTTTTGAATCCTTGTCTTTTCCTAGCACCTCCAGAAGATGGAGATAAGAACGCTCCTCAGATGCTGAAATTTCAGCTAGATAATCGCTTTGAATATCAAGGGCAAATAAGAATGCCGGGGTAAAAAGGACCGGAAGAAAGCTCAACCAAAATTTTAAGTTCTGCTTAAACATTGGAATTAGCCACAGTCCTTGACCTACCCACTCTTCCCTTCAGGGGGTAGGCATGTTGACTTGATCTTTAACTGCCTCATCATGTCTTTAAGCGAATCACATTCCGTCAATTCTTTGCCTCTTTCTGTTTTTTCAAAAGTAGAGATAGTGAGTTTGTTGGGCTCTTTTAGCATTTTATGATTATACAGTTTCTGTAGCATTAGGTGAGTTTTTTGAGCAGTGGTAAGATGGGCCCATGAATTCATGGGGCAGGTTGGAATGGATTAGGAATTGGAAGTTTCTTTATGGCTGTGGCGCTTTTCTTTTCTACTTCCTGGCCTTTCGTCTCTGGCAGGGAGTAGTTACTCCTTCCCCTGATTTTCAGTACCCGGAATTTTTCTCAAATTTCGTCAATTACCTGGTAGTTTCAAAATATATTGGCAATGATTTTTTCTATATTCTTGGCATCAGTTTCGATAGCGACTACCCACTGGGGTTTTCACTTTTTCCCCTGGCCATTTCTTTTCTGGGTATTCAGGATGTTTTTATCCAAGACCCATGGCTTCTAAATCTTGTTTTTTATCTTCCCCTTTGCGCTATTCCCCTGCTTTTTGATTGGGAGAGGTGGCGCGTCATTCTCTTCTATCTCATCGCCTGGTTTTTCCCGGTGACCCAAATCATGTTCAAGGGTTTCAACCCTCAAACCCCGATCATTCTCATGGCTCTCTTGGCCATTTGCTTTTTTCTAAGATATCTTCGCTCCCACCAAAGGTCTCATCTTTTAGGCTTTTTGTTTTTTGCCTGGTTTGCCATTTCAATTAAACATCTGGGGGCCTTTTATCTTGCGGTTTTCTTTCTTACCGTCTTTTTTTGGAGGATTCTGAGAAGGGAACAGCCCATTCTTGAGATTAAGCTGGCGATGATTTTGGTCGTTTTGTCCTTTCCATTTTATCCCCTGGAGGGAGTCCAGTTCTATTTTTCCCATGTAGTGCGCTCGCATAATCCCATTCTAGGAACCCTTGGCTTTTTCATTTTCTCGCTCATGGCCCTGGCAGTGGTTTGGGGCGTCTTAATGCTTCTGCGGTGTATTAAAGGTAGTGGGAAGCTCCCATCACTTCTAGGAGCTCCTACTGTCCTTGGGGTTTGTTTTTCATTGACCGCCCTATATCTATTGGCCGATACCGATGCAAATCATTCGGTGGCGCTCTCAATTTCTACCCTCTGCTTTGGGTTGTTGGCTACCGCCGTTTTGATGACTCGCTATGATCTCTCTAGCCCTAGGGGACTCAGCTATTTGCTCTGCGTAAGTTTGTTTACAGCTAGCACCACTCTCTATCTTTCAATGGTAGGCCACACCGCTTATATAGGGTATCTCCCTCTACTACTAATTCTTGTGATCATGGTCAATGAGGTTTCGCTCAAAACCCTTGGCCCCTGGCTTACCTTGATGGTTTGTATTGGGTTGAGCAATTTCTTTCCCAGTCGAGATCAGATATCGAGGATTTTGGGGGATGAGCATTTCTATTTTCGGTTTTTCTATACTGTTTCTCAAAATCCTTTGGGATGGCAGAAAAACCCTCTTTTCAAAGCACGTCAGGACTTCATTAAGATTTTGGAGCTTTATCATTATGATTTTGAACTTTATCAAGACGGCTTACCCATGGATTCCATTGACCTTGATCTAGATGTGTTTGGCTTTTTATATGACTTCAAGAATCATTTTCCAACCCCCAAGACAGATCTAGTAGAGCCCGAAGAATTCATTAGAGATCATTTTTCCCAGATAAAAAACAGAGACTTCAGCATTTTTCAAAAATGGCTGGAGGAGGGTAAAATTCTGGTCTTCTTACAAGAGAGTCGATCAAATTCCGACCTTGATCAAAGGCTTGCAGAGGCTTTGTCTGCATTTGAAAAAGAAGTGTCCACAGGTTCTTTAAACAAAAACGATATTCTTTTGCTTTATTCTCTATATTTAGAGACCCTACAGGACTTCTCAATAAAGTATTATTCTTATGAGATAGACTTGGGTTCAAGGTCTTACAGGATTCTGATCCACCCCAAGCTCAAGCCCAGGAGCATTCCAGTCAATGGCCCAAACCACTACCTGACAAAGCATGTTTTGTCCCGCAGTTAGGACTTTAGTGCTCCACGGCCCCAAACTCTATTTTTCGAATATCATCGCTTTCAAAAACCTCAAGATCTTTGCGCGATAAGACCGCGACGCTATCCTCCTCCGATCGAATTTCGTCCAGAGATTTAAGCGGCTTGAGTTTTAGGTGCTTTTGAAAAAAGCGGTAAAGTTCTCTGCGTTTGGAGGGTCCAAAATCGTGACCCTCAAGCGGGAAATGCACTGCGTCAAACTGACTTCCTTTCTCAAAAAGACCATAAATATTTTGAATCATGGGCGCTCCAAGCTTTGGAAAATACCGGGTCCAGTCCTTTCCATTAGAGATGATTTGCAGGGGACGAGGCGCAATCAGCGCACTGATTTCACTATGGTCGGTAACAAACTCTCCTTTTTGATAGTAAAACCCCTCAATCTCGCACGGGCAATGACCCATAGATAGCGATGAGATCATAGAGACTAAGGATAAAACGCGGACTCTTTGATCCGCCGCCCCAAGCAGCAAGCCCTGAATGGCCCCGCCCGATGAGGCAGAAAACCCAATGCGAGTAGAATCAACCTCTGCCATAGCTGCCAGAAAGTCCACGACCGCCAGGCTGTTTTGGAGTTGAATCCCTTTGGAAAATCGGTCTTCGTGTTCCCCCAGGCTCTCACCCCATCCGAGCATATCCCAGGTAAAAACAATGGCCCCCATTCTGGCTAACATGGCAGATCGAATCTGGACCTCTGAGTCAAAACGGCCCTGGTCGGAATGATCGGGGGGCGATAGAATCGCTGGTTTTTTTCCGAGAGCACGGGAGCGATAAAGATTTCCGGTAATGATCTGACCGTGGGGCGAACGAAACGCCAAGTTTATAATCTCATAGCCTGGAAACGAGCGGGCTTTTGCCTTGAATATCTTGGCATTAAACTCGGGTCGCTTTTTCTTAACCTGAAGTTCATTTCGTAGACGCAAGACTAAAGTTTGCCTGCGCTTTTTCCATTGGTCCAGGGTTTGATGAGACCGCTTAAGAGCAGTGAGCTTTTTCTTTGCGTGGCTTTTTGAAATCTCATCAAGAATGGCTCCAAAGTGATTTGCCGCTTCCGCAAAACTGAAACCCAGAACAATCAAGAAAGTTGGCAAGGTTATTAAAGCCCATTTTTCCATAGTCTTTTAAAGGGTATTCAATCAAGCCTTGGGTGGCAGATGTTTATTGACCGAAAACAGCCCCTTTTAAGACATCCGCTCCCGCATTAAAGAAATTTTTGAACTGCGCATAGCTGGTTAAACTTTTGGTCATTTGCAGGATTTGAGACGGTCGAAAATAGAATTCCTTGTAAATTTTAGAGGCATATTTATGCATTTCCTTGACCGAAAATTCGGTATCTTTTAGTTTGAGGTCTGCTTGCCGTGTACCGTTGGTGATGGCCAGTTTCCAGACATCAACCCCGGTTTCTTCCACGAGTTGATCATAGATCGGAGTGTTGGGGGTGGGCCAATAGGGGGAGATCTGGGCAAAGTCAAGGGGTTCCTCGGTAATGAGGTCCAGAGTGTTTTTTAAGCTCTCATCCGTTTCACCAGGGAGTCCCAGAACGAAGAACCCGGTCACGCCGATGCCAGCTGCTTTGGTTTTTCGGATGGTTTGGCGGATGTTTTGCGATCCACCTTGCCCTTTATGAATATTCTTTAGCACTCGGTCATCTCCCGATTCAACCCCATAGCCAATCCAGGCACAATTAACTGAGGCCATTGCTTTTAGCATTTCATCGTCGATTTGGTCCGAGCGTACACGGCAAGACCAGCGAATTTTTAGACCCTTTGCTTTATAGAGTCTGGCGAACTCAAAAACCCGTTCTTTGGGAATGGTGAAGTTGGAATCAAAATAATCGATCTCTTCAATTCCGTATTCCTTCTCGCAGATTTCAAGCTCTGATACCAAGTCCTCTGCACTGCGGATAAAAAAGGGGGACAGGCGAATCTGGCAAAAATGACAGCCGTAGGGACAGCCAAATGAGGACATGCCCGCCGTGAAGGGAAACCCCTTGGAGAGAATGGAATAATATTGTTTGATCTCTAAAATCGAGCGGTCCGGGTGGGGCCTCACAAAGCCCCTGGGTAAAGCTATGGGATCATTGAGATAAAGCTCACCCTCGTAAACACTGGCACTGCCGGGGGTTTTCCACCACTCCCCTCCCTGAACCCAGGATTCAAGCCAAGGAACAATGCAGGATTCCGCCGGAGCATGAAACACAGTCTGGATTTCAGGGTGTTTTGCCATCTCACCTGGATAGTTCTCTGCCCCCGGGCCGCCCACTAAGATGGGTTTTTGAAAGGCTTGAGAGAAAGCTTTAATCCACTCAATCACAAAAAGAAAATCAAGATTCGTGGTCGTGAAGCAAACCAGATCAAAGTCTTTGGAGCGTGCTGCTTCCACCGCAGCATGGTGATCCAGGTTCAAAGCCGAGCAATCTAGAATTTCAGTCTCTACTCCAAATTGGCGCACCCAGGCTGAGAGATAAAGAAGATTTAAGGGGGGGACGACCCCGAGGTGACGCACATTTTTGATAAAGGCCAGGGTGTCCGTGTCATTCTTGAAAGAGTGAAATACCAAGAGAACCTTCAAACCCTCCAAGGGACCCCTGGGGTCTGGTAGGGGCATGGTGATCGAATTGGAGCCAAAAGACATGGGGGAACCTTCTTGATTAGTATATAGTATTGGAGAGGAAGGAATCATAGGGGGGAAGGAACAAAAGAACTATCGGAACTATAGGTATCATCGGAATGGGGAAAGAGAAGGGGGGGGGTATCGCCGGAATTATCATCCTCCGACTTGATCGGGGGGTCCATCTTAAAATAAGTCTCCGGGAGACAGAACCCAGAATTCAGAATGAAGATGAAGAATTTTTACGACCTTTTGTATGGATCCCCCGGTCAAGCCGTGGGATGACGGACTTTGATTTCCCATTCCGATAGTTCTTTAGTTCCTTCTTAATCTTCAACATTATGAATTACTGGCAGCATCTTAAGAAGGCTAATTTTCATCGGGATTTTATTCGCGATTCCACGATTCTTAAGATTTTAGGGACTTATCATCTCGAATCCGCTTTGCTGGGTAAAACCATCAGCTTTCCCAAGATTATTAATTTCCTGGTGACTCTGCGTTGTAATCTGCGCTGTGCTATCTGTCATACCGCAGATGCTCTGACTTCTACGAGTAAGGGCGAGTTGAGCACTAAAGAGGTCCTTGATTTTGTGGAGCGTTGCGCAAGCTTTTCACCGGATTGGCATTTTTCGGGAGGGGAACCCTTTGCGCGTCTTGATCTCCCAGAACTCCTCTCAGCAATTACCCACCTTGGAATGCGACCGTCGGTCGTCTCCAATGGATTATTGATTACCCCTCGGCTGCTAAAAAAGCTAGAACCTGGCACCATCAGCAGTCTTACGCTTTCGGTTCTTGGGGTGCGCGAAGATCATGACCGGGAGGTGGGTAAAAAAGGAGCCTATAATCTGCTTCGCGAGAATCTTCTGCGTTTTAAGGAGGCCATGCCAGACAGCGCCGTTTATATTAATTGCCCCCTTACTCCCGGTTTTACCAAACGACTCAGGGAGCTTGAGGAGGATTTTTGCGACTTGCCTTTAAGGGCGGTTAAATTCTCGCATCTGAACTATCTGACCCCAGGGGAGTATAAAGCCTATGAAACATATTCCAAGCGAGAAGAGTTTTCACATGGACAGGCGTATTCCTATCAAAATGATGATGAGATGAGCTTTATGGTGGGAGCCGTAAATACGGAGGCGTTCAAGGATTTTTCCCTGCCGCATCAGATGATCCCTCAGCTCACCAATCAGGAAGTTCAGGGCTGGTATCAAAATGATTTTCAGTCAAAAAGGCCCTGCCATTTTATCTGGCATTCCACCTACCTCTACCCCAATGGTGAGATTAAATCCTGCCATTTTCTTCAAGAGAGCTTTGGGAATATTCGCGAGAAAGATATTTTGGAAATCTGGAACTGCGAGGGATATCAGAAATTTAGAAACAGCATCAAAAAGCAGATGGCCCCAGCCTGCTCACGCTGTTGTAAATTGTGATTGGGGAAGGAATCCAAGGGAGTTGAAGAAAAGAGAAGAGATTTAACCACGAAAAACACGAAAGGGAGAGGGGGAAGGAACTAGAAGAACTATCGGAACTAGAGGCATCATCGGAATGGGGAAAGGAAAAAATAGTCGCCATCTTCTGCTTCCACCTCCCCGCTCTTTTCTTATTCTATAGTTCTCTATT